>JAOPZD010000479.1 GCA_025964295.1 Conexibacter sp. | reverse complement strand
CGGGCGCCGCGCCGGCGGCGACGGGCAGGGCGGCGGCGCCCACCGCGGCGGCGAGCGCGAGGAGCAGGACGCGGGCGAGCGAGGGCATCACCCGGTGCAACGCCGCCGGGTACCCGCAGGTTCCGGTCAGACGGCGACCGGGTGTCCGAGCGTGCGCGCGCCACGCGGTGATCCGGCGCGCTCGGAGGAGAGCATCATCATCAACGTGCCGATGCCCCGCCCCACCACCGTGGCAGCGCTCGCCGTCGCCGGCGCCCTCGCCGCGGCGGCCGCCGGCTGCGGTGGCGGTACCGCAAAGCGCGCGACATCGACCCCCACCCCGCGCGCGCCGGGCATCGACCCCTCGGTCCTCCCCCCACCGAGCGTCCCGACCCGGGCCACCAGGCCCGCCGACGCCGGGTCGCGGCGCGTCATCGAGGCGTGGCTGGCCGACCTGCGCCATGGCGACCTCGCGCGGGCCGCCCACTGCTTCGCGATCCCCAGCGTCTTCCAGAACGGCACGCCGGTCCTGCACCTCGACGACGCGATCGAGGTCGCCGCGGTCGTCGCCAGCTTCCCCTGCGGCGCGGTCGCGACGCGCTTCGGCGGCGCCGGCCGCTACACGATCGTGCGCTTCCGGCTGACCGAGCGCACCGGCGGCGACTGCCGCGGCGCGGCCGGCCACACGACCGGCGGCGCGATCCGCGTCAGCGGCGGGCGCATCCGCGAGTGGTATCGCCTCTATGACCCCGAGGAGATCCACCCCGCGGCGACGACCGACGATCGCGCCGTCTAGCCCGCGCCGGCACGGCGGAGCGCCGCGGCGCGGCCCTATCCTCGAAGGGTGCCGCTCGCCGAGCTCACATCCCGTCTCGACGAGCTGACGCTGCTCGACGAGCACCGCCTGCGCCGCCGCCTGGACCGCGCCCGCCGACACCCCGAGGACGAGGCCGCGCTCGCGCGCCTGGACCGCGACGTCGCCGCCGCCGCGCAGCGCGTCGAGCGCCGCCGTGCCGCGGTGCCGGCGATCACCTACCCCGAGGCGCTGCCGGTCAGCGCGCGCCGCGACGACCTCCTGGCCGCCATCCGCGACAACCAGGTCGTGGTGGTCGCCGGCGAGACCGGCTCGGGCAAGACCACCCAGCTGCCCAAGATCTGCCTCGAGCTGGGGCGCGGCATCCGCGGCGCGATCGCCCACACCCAGCCGCGGCGGCTGGCCGCGCGCACGGTCGCCCAGCGGATCGCCGACGAGCTCGACGTCGGCCTCGGCGAGGCGGTCGGCTACGCGGTGCGGTTCAACGACAAGTCGGGCCAGGACACGCTCGTGCGGCTGGTCACCGACGGCCTGCTGCTGGCCGAGGTCCAGCACGACCGGCTGCTGCGCCGCTACGACACCATCATCATCGACGAGGCCCACGAGCGCAGCCTCAACATCGACGTCCTGCTCGGCTACCTGCACCAGCTGCTGCCCAAGCGGCCCGACCTCAAGCTGATCATCACCTCGGCGACGATCGACCCCGGCCAGTTCGCCAAGCACTTCTCCGACGCGCCGATCGTCGAGGTCTCGGGCCGCACGTTTCCCGTCGAGGTCCGCTACCGCCCGCTCGCCCTGACCGAGGGCGGCCCCGAGCGCGACCAGCCCGAGGCGATCGGCGACGCCGTCGACGAGCTGCTGCGCGAGTCGCGCGAGGGCGACGTCCTGGTCTTCCTCAGCGGCGAGCGCGAGATCCGCGACACCGCCGACGCGCTGCGCGGACGGCTGCGCGACGACGACATCGAGATCCTGCCGCTCTACGCGCGGCTCTCCACCGCCGAGCAGCAGAAGGTCTTCCAGACCCACCGCAAGCGCCGCGTCGTCCTGGCCACCAACGTCGCCGAGACGTCGCTGACCGTGCCGGGGATCAAGTACGTCGTCGATCCGGGCTTTGCGCGCATGAGCCGCTACAGCGCGCGGCTGAAGGTCCAGCGGCTGCCGATCGAGCCGATCTCCCAGGCCTCGGCCGACCAGCGCAAGGGCCGCTCCGGGCGCACGTCGGACGGCATCTGCATCCGGCTCTACGACGAGGCCGACTTCCTCGAGCGCCCGCGCTTCACCGACCCCGAGATCCTGCGCACGAACCTCGCGTCGGTGATCCTGCAGATGGCCGCGCTGGACCTCGGCGCGGTCAGCGAGTTCCCGTTCCTCGACCCGCCCGACGCGCGCCAGGTGCGCGACGGCGTCAACCTCCTGCACGAGCTCGGCGCGATCGACCCGGCCAAGCCGAGCGGCAAGCGGCTGACGCCCGTGGGGCGCAAGCTCGCGCGGCTGCCGGTCGACCCGCGGATGGCGCGGATGATCCTCGAGGCCGACCGGCTGTCCTGCGCTGAGGAGGTCATCGTGATCGCCGCCGCGCTGTCGATCCAGGACCCGCGTGAGCGCCCGTCGGACTTCCAGGCTCAGGCCGACCAGCAGCACGCGCGCTTCAAGGACGAGACCTCAGACTTCCTGGCCTACCTCAACCTGTGGTCCTACGTCCGCGAGCAGCAGCGCGAGCTGTCGGGCAGCCAGTTCCGCAAGCGGATGAAGGCCGAGTACCTGCACTTCCTGCGCATCCGCGAGTGGCAGGACCTCGTCGCCCAGCTGCGCTCGGCGGCCAAGGAGCTCGGCGTCACCCGCAACCAGCAGCCGGGCGACCCCCAGCACATCCACGTCGCCTTGTTGTCCGGGTTGCTCTCGCACGTCGGGGTGCGCGACGTCGCCAAGCGGGAGTACCTCGGCGCGCGCGGCGCCCGCTTCTCGATCTTCCCCGGCTCCACGCTGGCCCGCAGGCAGCCGAGCTGGGTCATGGTCGCCGAGCTCGTCGAGACCGCCCGGCTGTTCGGCCGCACGGCGGCGAAGATCGAGCCCGCGTGGGTCGAGCCGCTGGCCGGCCACCTCGTCAAGCGCACCTACTCCGAGCCGCGCTGGGAGCGCCGGCGCGGCGGGGTCGTCGCGACCGAGCGGGTCACGTTGTACGGGTTGCCGATCGTCGCCGGGCGCAAGGTCTCCTACGCGGCGATCGACCCGGCGCTCTCGCGCGACCTGTTCCTGCGCCGCGCGCTGGTCGAGCGCGACTGGGACACCCGCCACCGCTTCTTCGCCGACAACGCGCGGATGCTCGAGGAGGTCGACGCGCTCGAGCAGCGCGAGCGGCGCCGCGACATCCTCGTCGACGACCAGGCGCTGTATGACTTCTTCGACGCGCGCGTGCCCGAGAGCGTGGTCAGCGCCGCGCACTTCGACCGCTGGTTCAAGGACGCGGGGCGCGCCGACCCCGCGCTGCTGACCTACACCATGGAGCTGCTCGTCCGCCCGCAGGCGCGCGACGCGCTGGACGGCGCCGGGCGACCGGACGCCTGGCGCCAAGGCGAGCTGGTCCTGCCGTTGACCTACGCCTTCGAGCCCGGCGCCGAGCACGACGGCGTCACCGTCCACGTCCCGCTGGCCCAGCTGCCCCAGCTGCGCGACACGGGCTTCGACTGGCTCGTCCCCGCCTTCCGCGAGGAGCTCGTCACGACGCTGCTGCGCGGGCTTCCCAAGGAGCTGCGCCGGCCGCTGGTTCCGGTGCCCGAGACCGCGGCGCTCGCCGTCGAGCGGATGCGGCCGCGGTCGGGCCCGCTGGTCGAGGTCCTCGCCCGCGAGGTCAGCGCGATGAAGGGGACGCTGGTCCCGGCCGCGGCGCTGAACCCGGAGGCGCTGCCCACCCACCTGAAGATGACGTTCGCCGTGGAGGACGAGACCGGCGCGGTCGTCGCGTCCGGGACCGACCTGGCCGGCGTGCGCGAGCAGGTCCGCCCGCGGCTGCGCGCCGCGCTGTCGCAGGCCACCGCGGCCTACGAGCACAGCGGGCTGACGGCGTGGTCCTTCGACGTGCTGCCGCGCGAGATCGGCCTGCCCAGCGCGGGCGAGGCGGGCCGCGCGTACCCGGCGCTGATCGACCGCGGCGACCACGTCGACGTCCGGATGCTCGAGTCGCGCGCCGCGCAGGACGCCGCGATGCGCACCGGGACGCGGCGCCTGCTGCTGCTGACCATCCCGGGCGTCGCCCGCTCCGTCCAGGGCAAGCTCGACAACCGCGCGCAGCTGCTGCTGGCGGCCGCGCCGCACGGCAGCCTGGCGGCGGTGATCGACGACGCGACCGCCGCGGCGGCCGACGCCCTGATGGAGGAGGGCGGCGGGCCCGCGTGGGACGCGGCCTCCTTCGCCCGGCTGCGCGACCACGTCGCCGGCTCGCTGGCCGACCGGACCGTCGCGGTGATGGGCGACGTCGTGGCGATCCTCGCCGCGCGCGCCGACCTGCACCGGCGCATGGAGACGATGGTCGCCGCGCCGCTGCGCGACGCGCGCCAGGACGTCGCCGAGCAGCTCGGCGGCCTGGTCTACCCCGGGTTCATCGCCGCGTCGGGCGCGGCGCGGCTGCCCGACGTCGTCCGCTACCTCCGGGCCGCCGACCGGCGCCTGGAGCGGCTGCCCGACGTCATCGCCGTCGACCGCGACCGGATGGCGGCGGTCCGGACGCTGGAGGCCGAGCTGCGCGAGCGGACCAAGGCCTACAGGTCGAACGGCCGGCCGGCGCCGGCGGGGCTGGTCGAGGCGGGCTGGGTCCTGCAGGAGCTGCGGGTCAGCCAGTTCGCCCAGGCGCTCGGCGTGCGCGGCCAGGTCAGCGCCAAGCGCGTGCGCAAGCTGCTCGAGGCATGACCTCGGAGGTCATCGACGCGGCGCCGCGGCGGCGGCAAGCTGCCGTCCATGACCACCGACACCATCACCAACGTCGTCGACACCTACATCTCGGCCTGGAACGAGCGCGTGCCGGAGCGCCGCCGGGCGCTCGTGGCCGCGGCCTTCGCCGATGACGCCACCTACGTCGATCCCGCGCGAGCGGGCAACGGCGCCAACGGGATCGACGCCATGATCGGCGGCGCCCAGGAGGACATGCCGGGCGTCGAGATCGTCCTGGCCGGCGCGCCGGACGCGTTCGGCGAGCACGTGCGGTTCACCTGGCACCTGCGCGCGGCCCGCGGCGAGGACGTCGTCCTGATCGGCCACGACTACGCCACGGTCGCGCCGGACGGCCGGCTCATCGACGTCGTCGGCTTCGTCGAGCCGCCCGCGGCCTAGGCAGCCAGCCCGGCACCGCCCGCCGGTAGGCGTCGTAGGACGCGCCGAACCGGCGGGCCAGCCGCGGCTCCTCGACGGCCTGCACGAGCGCCCACATCGCGGTCAGGTAGACGGCGGCGGCGACGAGCAGGATCGGCTGGGCGAAGGCCAGCGCCTCGCCGGCGATCACCGTGGCCGTCGCCACGTACATCGGGTGGCGCAGGTGGCCGAACGCTCCGCGGACGAGCAGCAGCGTCGTCGGCGCGGCGGGCGACGGCGTGCCCCGGCCGTCGCGGGCGAAGCGCACGAACACGTCGCCCAGGACCGCGACGCCCGCCGCGATGAGCAGCCCGCCCAGCACGCGCAGCGCGACCGGCCAGCCGTCGAGGTCGGACCCGGCCACGGCGACGAGGACCCACGGGCCGACGCCCGCCTCCAGGCCGGGGCCGGCGAGGAGGAACGCGACGCTGCCGGCGGTCGCCCGGGACGTGCTGCGCACGGGACGCATCTTGCCGGACGCTGCGTCTCGTACGCTGCGCGGCGATGAAGCAAGCCCTGCGCCCGCTCTTCGACCGCGTCGTGATCAAGGAGCTCGAGCCCGAGCGCTTCCGGCGCTCGGGCCTGCTGGTGCCCGCCGGGTCCAACGAGCCGCCGCCGCAGCACGGCATCGTCCTGGCCGTCGGGCAGGGCCTGGACTGGTGGGAGCACGTCGGCTTCCGGATGCCGGTCGCGCCGGGCGACCACGTCGTCTTCCCCGCCTCGGCGGGCGCGTGGATCGAGGTCGACGAGGAGCGGCTGCTCGTCTGCCGCGTCGGCGAGATCCTCGGCGTGCTCGACGAGGTCCGCGAGCCCGGCGCGGCGCGCGAGGCCGACGACGCGGCCTAGCCCATCGATCGGTAGCGCGCGAAGTAGCTGTGGCCCGCGCGCACGACGACGGTCTTGCGCTTGGCCAGGTCGCGCACCGCGACGGAGCCCTCGGTCACGCGGGTCAGCGTGCCGTCGCAGAAGTCCTGCGTGAGCCAGTGGGTGCCGCGGACGGTGCCGACCGCGCCCTTGCCGCGCGTCTGGAAGCGGCCGTGGTCGTCCTTGCCCCAGAGCGTGCGGATCGGCTTGCGCTGCTTGGCGGCGCGGTGGATCGCGTGGCAGCCGGAGAAGTCGCCGCCGTGCAGGACGATGCGCGTCAGCCCCTTGGCCTTCGGGTCCTGCTGGACCTCGAGGATCGCGCCGGTGAAGGTGGCGGTCTGTGGCGTGCCGGTCGCGTCGATGGCCGTCGACAGCTCGACGGTGCCGGCGCGCGCGTCGACGTGGGTGCCGGTCGGGATCGCGGCGGCGGCGTCGA
>JAOPZD010000441.1 GCA_025964295.1 Conexibacter sp. | reverse complement strand
GGGATCGCGAGAAGGAACTCCGTCCACGTCGGCGCGACGCCGAAGTGGATGTTGTCGGCGAGGATCTGCGGAGAGAAGACGAGGATCCCACCGACGACGACCATGAGCAGCTGCGTGACGAAGTCGACGACCGCCAGGACGATGTTCAGCCCGGCCGACTCCTTGATGCCGACGACGTTGACGTACGACAGCAGCGCGATGACGCCGACGGCGAAGATGACGTCGCCGGGCGCCGAGCGCAGCGGGTCCCAGAACAGGCCGCCGATGTAGTGCGGGACGAAGAACGCCGAGATCGCGACCGTGATGACGTAGTTGAGCATCTGCGCCCAGGCGGCGAAGAACGAGACCAGCTCATTGAAGGCGTGGCGCGCGAAGCTCGACGATCCGCCCGCCTCGGGGAACATCGCCGTCGCCTCGGCGTACGTCGCCGCCGTGCAGAAGAAGAAGATGCCCGTGATGACGAAGACGAGCGGCGTGAGGCCGAGCGCGAGGGCCGCGACGAGCCCGAGCGCGTAGTAGATCGAGGACCCGACGTTGCCGTAGGCCGTCGCGAAGAGCGCATTGACCCCCAGCACGCGCTGGAGGCCTTGAAGCCGGCGTTGGGCCATCGGGGCGGCAGGTTACGCCCCGTTCGACGCCGGTCAGATCAGGCGAGCACCCAGGTGTCCTTCCCGCCGCCGTGCTGCGACGAGTTCACGACGAGCGTGCCGCGCTCCAGCGCAACCCGCGTCAGGCCGCCGGGCCGCGCGCGCGTCCAGCCGGCGCCGGAGAAGATGAACGGGCGCAGGTCGACGTGGCGCGGCTCCAGGCGCCCGGCGTCGGTGATCGTCGGATGCTCGGAGAGCGCGACAAGGCGCTGCGCGACGTGGCACTCGGGCGCGCGCCGCAGCTCCTCGCGCACGCGGGCGAGCGTCTCCTCGTCGGCATGGGCGCAGACGACGACGCCGCGGCCGCCCGAGCCGCCGCGCTGGGCTCGGCCAAGGCGCTGCACCAGCTCGGCATCCGGATGGTCCTGGCGCCCGACGCCGACATCGGCTTCGCCGGCGGCCCGTGGGAGGGCGTCGCGTACTCCGACGACCCGGCCGTGGTGGCGCAGGACACCGCCGCGGCCGTCGGCGGCTGGAAGGACGGCGACATCGCCCCCGCGCCCGGGCACTTCCCCGGCGAGGGCGCCGCGTCGGGCGACCCGGCGGTGGAGGCGGCGACCGTCGGCCTCTCGCTGGACGACCTGCGCGCTCGCGGCTTCCAGCCATTCGCGGCGATCGCGGCGCACGCGCCGGCGATCCAGCTGAGCTCGGCGACCTACGTCGCCTTCGACGGCGTGACGCCCGCGACGCTGCTCCCCGAGGTCGTCAAGCTCCTGCGCGACGAGCTGCACTTCGACGGCGTCATCGTCAGCGGCGACCTCGCCGCCGCGTCGCTGGCCGGCGGCGAGCCGGTCGCCGACCTCGCGGTCGCGGCGATCAAGGCGGGCGTCGACCTGGCCTGGATCCCGGGCGACGCGGCCGACCAGGACGCGGCGTGGCGCGCGGTGGTGCGCGCGCTGCGCACGGGCGAGATCCCGGTCGCGCGCGTCGCCGACGCCCTGCGGCGCGTCAGCCTCCTGCGCCAGGCCTACGGCGTGCGGTGAGCGCTCACTCGTCCGCCGTCGCCGCGATCGCGTCGAGGGCCGGGACCAGCGCCGCCCAGCCGCGGTGGCGCGCCGCGTAGACCTTCTGCATCGTCTGGCCGTTGGGCGCCGGCTCGGAGCGCGCGAGCTCGGCCAGCCGGCCGCCGGCCAGCGACTTCATCGCCCAGTTGACCTTGTCGTAGGGCAGGTCGAGGTCGCGCGCCAGCTCGGCCGAGCTGCGCGGCCGCTCCTCGAGCGCCAGCAGGATCGCCAGGCGCAGCGGGTCCTTGAGCACGGTGAGGAGGTGGGCGGACCGCGCTGAGATGGTCATCGAGAAGGGCTCCAGTTCGTTGAGTTCGGAGCACTAGGGACCTGGGCCGCCCCGCCGTTTCAGCGGTGCTGTGAGAGCATCGATCGGGAATGCGTGGCGTCCTTCCCTTCGGCAGCGGACGGCCACGGTCCTTGTTCGTCTGCGCCCGCAGCGATCCGGCGGCGTTCGCCGACCTCTACGTCGCCTACCACCCGCAGGTGCTGCGCTACCTCGCGCGCCAGACGCTCGATCCCGAGGTCGCCTTCGACCTGATGGCCGAGACGTTCGCGCAGATGTTCGCGGGCCTGGACGGCTTCCGCGGCACCAGCGAGGCGGAGGGGCTGGCCTGGATGTGGGCGATCGCGCGCCACGAGCTCTACCGCTGGCGCGACCGCCGCCGCGTCGAGCGCACCTACGTCGCCTACCTCGGCGTGCCGCTGCACGAGCTCGGCCCGCAGGAGTACGAGCGCATCGAGGAGCTCGCCGACCTCGAGCGCTTCCGGCCGGTGCTGGAGCAGTCGCTGGCCGCGCTGCCCGAGGACACGCGCCGCGTGCTGCAGCTGCGCGTCGTCGAGCACCGGCCCTACGAGGAGATCGGCGAGCTGCTCGGAGCCAGCGCGGGCGCCATCCGGATCCGCGTCTCGCGCGCGCTGCGCGAGCTGGCCGGCGTGCTCGAGCGCGCCGGCCACCTCGACGAGGGCTAGCGCCGCCGCTACACCGGCAGGTCGGCGGGCAGCGGGACCTCCTGGGGCGTGCGCCCCTCGCCGCCCTCGTCCCAGGACTCCCACGCGCGGCCGTCGCGGCCGACGTGCTCGCCGGAGCCGCCGAGCGCGACCAGCACGAGCGTGCTCGTCGCGCGGTTGACCAGCTGGCGCCGGACGCCCGGCCCGACGCGGACCAGGCCGCCGCGCGCGACCGTGTGCTCCTCGCCTTCGACGCCGAGCGACAGCTCGCCCTCCAGCACGAGGTAGACCTCCTCCTGGACGTCGTGGGCGTGGATCCGCCCGCGCTGGCGCGGCGTCAGCGTGACGAGGTTCATGCCGAAGCCGGAGACCCCCAGCTCGCGGCGCAGCGGCTGGAAGCGCTCGGCGCCGTTGGTCTTGATGGTGGTGAACGCGATATCGGGCTCGGCCATGCCGGGGACCCTACGACGGTCGCGATCGCTCAGGCGATCTCACGACGCCCGGCGAAGGCGCGGCCGAGCGTCACCTCGTCGGCGTACTCCAGGTCGCCGCCGACCGGCAGGCCGGAGGCCAGGCGCGTGACCGCGACGTCGGGCGTGCGCTCGCGCAGCGCCGCGGCGATGTGGTGCGCGGTCGCCTCGCCGGTCGTCGTCGGGTTGGTGGCGATGACGACCTCGCGGACCTCGCCGGCCTCGACGCGGCGGTAGAGCTCGGCGAACCGCAGGTCCTCGGGGTCGACGCCGTCCATCGGCGACAGCGCGCCGCCGAGGACGTGGTAGCGGCCGCGGAACTCGTGGGTGCGCTCGATCGGGACGACGTCGCCCGGGCCCTCGACGACGCAGATGATCGCGCCGTCGCGCCGCTCGTCCTGGCAGATCCGGCATCGCGCCTCGTCGGCCAGGTTGAAGCAGATCTCGCAGGGGCGGATCTTCTCCTTGACCTCGCGGATCGCGTCGGCCAGCGCGTTGGCGTCCTCGGGGTCGGTGCCGAGCAGGTGGAACGCCAGCCGCTGCGCCGTGCGCTGGCCGATGCCGGGCAGCTTGCCCAGCTCGGTGACCAGGCGCTGGACGGGCGGGGCGAACAACCCCGGCTACCGGTTCTTCTTGGCGGCCGCGCGGCGCGCGGCGCGGTTCATGCCACCGCCCGGAGCGCCGCCGCCCGGCAGCGCGCCGCCAC
>JAOPZD010000438.1 GCA_025964295.1 Conexibacter sp. | reverse complement strand
GGGGCACGCAACCTGGGCCGGGCCATCATCGAGACGCTTGTCGCGCAGGGCTGGAATGTCGCAGGCGCCGCGCGTTCCGACGAGACCCTGGCGAACATCACCGCAGCGGGCGCGCTCGCGCTGCGCTCCGACGTCACCGACCAGGCGGCCGTGCGCGCGACCGTCGAAGAGGCCGCGCAGGCGCTCGGCGCCATGGACCTCGTCGTCAACGCGGCGGCGGCGTACGGGGGCTCGCGGACGGGCGCATTCGGCGGCGGCCCGATCGCCGACGCTGCTCCGGACGCGTTCGACAACTGGTCGGTGGCGCCGGCGCGCTCGGCGTTCGCGTTCCTGTCGGGCGCGGGCGGCGCCCTGGCGGCGCTCGACCGGCCCGCGACGCTGATCCAGGTGACCGGCGGCTCCTCGCGGCGGGCGATGCCCGGCCGCGGGCTCTGGGCGGCGGGCGCGTTCGGCGTGCGCGCGATCACCCAAGCAGCCGCGCTCGAGCTACGCGACCGCGGCATCCACGTGGCGCTGCTGATCGTCGACGCGGGCATCGAGCCGTACGCCGGCGGCGGCCGGCCGGGCGTCGATCCCGCGGTGCTGGCCGACCCGCGGCAGGTGGCCGACGCCGTCGTGTTCCTCGCCGCGCAGGGACCGCGCGCGGCGACACACGAGCTTCAGGTGACGCCGCTGGCGGAGACCTGGGTGCCGTAGCCAGGCGACGACGTCAGTCTCGGCCGCCCTTGCGGTGCAGGCGAGAGCAACGCCTTCACATCGTGTTCACGCCTAGGGCGCCAGATGATCGAGGCCCGCAAGCTCGAGCACTACCTGCGCAAGAGGCGCGGCCCGCCGCTCAGCAAGTCCTCGGCGCGGCCGCAGGTCGTACACGGGCCGCCACCCGGACCCGTCGACGAACCCGCCGTGGACGAGCACGTCGCCCAGGCCACGCCACTCGTCGACCGTCGTCGGGCAGCCGCGCGGCCACCGGGACAACTCGCAGGCCAGCGCCTCCTCGAAGCGCTCGCCAGCCTCCTCCGGGTCGGCCAGCAGCGCGCGAGCGTGCCGGAGGGTCAGCGCGATCCAGGTGCCCGGCCGCTCGCCCGCCCGCGCCGCGACCTGTTCCACTCGCGCGCTGATCCTGGTCGACAGGGCCAGTGTGCCGCGCAGCGTCGGCGAGATCGGCGATCAGCCACGAGCAGATCACCGGGTGATGGGCCGCGTCGGCTGACTCGAACAGGCGCTCGGCGTTCTTGTAGGCGACGGCATGGCGACCGATCGCCAGCGCGGCGAGGACCTTGCCGAACTGCGCGAAGGCCATCGTGATGTTCGAGCTGAGTCGGCCGCCGCGGCCCGTTGTGGCTCGGCCAGCTCCTCCGCCAGCCGCCGCGCTCGCAACCGGTAACCCACCCAGGTGTCGCGGTCGCCGACACCACGCGGGATGCCGACGTCGAGCTCCTGCGGTTTCCGGCCGCAGCGGACGCCACGCACATCACCGTGTCGTGCGACGGCCGGCTCGTCGGGATCGACCTCGACGACGCGCCGGGCGGCCCGACCGTGCCGGCCGGACCGCCAAGAGAACGGCGACGTCCTCCGCCTTGAGAAGTGGTCCGACAAGATCAGGGGTATGGGTGCTCTGATCGATGCTCACGGGAGTGTCCTTGGAGCTCGCGGTCGGTCACACCTATGTCGATCGAGGCGGCGAACTCCCCTCGCCCTCGCTGCACGGCTGCAGGCCGGACAGAGTCACGTGCACCAGCTTGAGAACCCTCGCTGTCCGCAGTGGAAGCCTGGATCCAAGTCGGACCAAGAAGTTGTAGGTCTTGCGCATCGAGGGCCGCACCCAAGGACGGCTGGATCACTCGAGAGGTCGCCGGTTCGAAACCCCTCGCGCCCATCGTGGAAGGCCCTCTGCATTGCGGGCCTTCCGTGTTGGGTACCGCACGACAGGCGTAGGATCGTCCCCATGGAGAACAGCGGATCGCAGGCCGGCAAGGCTCCGTCGCAGCTGATCGACGCGCGGATCGAGGAGCTGGGCGACTGGCGGGGCACGCTGCTGGGCCGGCTGCGTGCCCTGGTCAAGGAGGCCGATCCCGAAGTGGTCGAGGAGTGGAAGTGGAGGGGTGTCCCGACGTGGTCGCACGACGGGATCATCTGCACCGGCGAGACGTACAAGAACGTCGTGAAGATGACCTTCGCCAAAGGGGCGTCCCTGGAGGATCCGTCGGGCCTCTTCAACTCCAGCCTCGACGGGAACACGAGGCGGGCCATCGACTTCCACGAGGGCGAGACGGTCGACGAGGACGCGTTGAAGACGCTCGTTCGCGCCGCCGTGACCCTGAACGAGTCCAAACGCCGACGCTGATCCACGAGCTGCGGGTCAGTCGGCGAGACCAGGAATCGGCCCGCCGAGGACCGGGATCCGCGGCGGATCGCGGCGCAGGACGTGCGCGGCGAGGATCGCGACGACGGCCGAGGCGATCCAGGCCAGCAGGATGAGGATCGGCCCGGTGGTGCCGCCGCCGTCGAAGTACACCGTTCCGCGGAGGGCCAGCAGCGCGGCATGGCTGGGCAGGATGGGCGCGACGGCGCGATAGAAGTCCGGGACGAACTCCGGCCCGACGGCTCCGCCCGAGGCGGGCAGGCTGAAGAGCATCATCGCCAGGACGCACAGGCCGATGCCCGGCGTCCCGAGCCAGCGCACGACGGCGGTGGTGACCAGCGCGACCGTCGCGGCCAGCAGCGCGCCGACGCCCGCGACGCCCCAGAAGGCGCCGCCGAGTCCGTCGACGACCCAGCCCGTGTCGATCGCGACGACCAGGCCCGCGACCATCGCGAACGCGCCGATCAGCGTCAACCGCAGGCGCAGAGGCACCGGGGCGGCGTGCCCGCCGAGGAAGAACAGCGCGGCGGCGAACACGAGGCTGCCGACCGAGGTGCCGGCGACCAGGAAGAAGGCCGACAGGCCGCGCGAGTCGTGCTGGGGCAGCGGTGCAGCATCGGTGACGGCGAGGTGCTGCCCCTGCGCGCCGGCGGCGGCGCCGAACGCGGTGCGCAGCGCGGTCGTCGCGTTGGCGCCCGCCCCGCCCGCCAGCAGCCGCCGCGGCTCCGCTCCCGGCACGAACACCCCGTCGGCGTCCTGCTCCCGCAGCGCACGGCGCGCCGCGGCCTCGTCGTCGTAGCGTCGCACCGCGAAGCCGCCGGGCAGCGCCTGGTCCAGGCTCTGCTGGACCTCCTGGGCCGCCGGCGGCGGGCCGACGACCGCGACCTGCAGGCCGTTTGGCCGGGGATCGTGCAGCGCGGAGGTGAAGAACGCGACGAAGGCGAAGCTGCTGACCAGGCCCGCCAGGATCGCGGGCAGCAGGCGCTTGAGGTGGATGCGATGGGCATGGACGGACGACACGGTGATCCTCGCTTCCCGGCGGCAGATGGTTCTCAACGACGTTGAATTATACAGCGTTGATATCTTGGCCATGGTGCCGGGCAAGCCTCCGCAGATCAGGCGCAGCGGTCGCCGCGCCGGCGACAGCGGCACGCGCGAGGCGATCGCCGCAGCGGCGCGACGGCAGTTCGGGCGCCTGGGCTATGACGCGACCACCATCCGCGCGGTCGCCGAGGAGGCCGGCGTCGACCCATCGCTCGTCCTGTACTTCTTCGGGTCCAAGGACAAGCTGTTCGCGGCCTGCGTGCAGTGGCCGTTCGACCCGGCGGTCGAGCTGCCCCACGTGATCGCCGCCGGCACCGCGGGCGCCGGCCGGCGGCTCGTCGGCCTCTTCCTCCAGACGTGGGACGCCGAGGAGGGGCGCAACCCGATCGTCGCGCTGCTGCGCGCCGCCATGAGCCAGGAGACGGCCCAGCGCGAGCTGCGCACGTTCCTGGAGTCGCAGATCCTGCGACCGCTGCTCGCCGGACTCGGGTGCGACCAGCCCGACCTGCGCGCCAGCCTCGTCGCCTCCCAGCTGCTGGGGCTCGGCATCGCCCGCCACGTCCTGAGGTTCGAGCCGCTCGCGTCGCTCGACGCCGAGCAGGTCATCGAGCTCGTCGCCCCGCAGATCACGCGCTCGCTGACCGAGCCGATGCCCGGCGGCTAGGACCGCCCCGGAGATCACCTCCCGCGCGTGAAGGCCAGCGGCGCCAGCAGCAGGAGGAACGGCTGCAACGGCACCGCGAAGCGCTGCTCGGCGTTGACCAGCAGCGCCACGAGCGCGACGAGCGCGGCCGCCGCCCACCACCCTCGGGGCGCGCGGCGCGCCGCGACCGTCGCCGCGCCGGCCATCGCGAGCAGCGTCGTGGCCAGCAGGCCGGACCGCAGCAGCCACGCCGGGCCGACCGGCAGCGACACGCTGCTCAGCGACAGGCGCGAGAACGCCGTCGGCGCCAGGCCGGTCACGCGCTGCGCGTTGCCCGCGGCGACGCGCAGCGGCGCCGACGGATGGTCGACGACGAAGCCGATCACGGCGTGGGTGAGGGCGCGATCGGTTCCCGCCTCGCTGTCGCGGTTGGCGCGGCGCACCGCCGAGTAGAGGTGGTACTTGCGCGGGTCGCGCCAGCGGCCGTCGGCCAGCGAGCGCGCGTTGTAGGTCCCGGCCAGCGTGTTGCCGGTCTCCGTGCTCACCGGGACGACCGCGTGCAGCGCGTCGGCGTTGCGGATCGTCCAGGGCGCCACGCAGGCCAGCGCCACCGCGACGACCACGATCGCCGCGCGCCGCGTCCCCGTGCACGCCGCCACCGCGAGCGCGAGCACCAGCCCCTCGGGCCGCGTGAGCGCCGCCAG
>JAOPZD010000108.1 GCA_025964295.1 Conexibacter sp. | reverse complement strand
ATCCTCGCCTGGTACGACGACCTGATCGCCCTCACCGATGACCCCGTGCAGCAGGACCCCGCGGCCGTGCTGGGGCGCGCGGTCGCGGTCGGCCACGTGCTCGGCGCCGCCGCCGCGCTGCGCGAGAGCGATCGGCTGCGCGACGTGCTCGGCGACCGCCACCGCTGGCACGCCGTCCGCGGTCACCTGCACGAGCTGGGCGGCGACCTCCCGGCCGCCGCCACGGCCTACGCGGACGCCGCCCGGCGGGCCACGGACGTCGCCGAGCGCGACCACCTGGTCCGCCAGGCCGCCCGCGCTCGGGCTGCGAGCTGAGGTCCGGCGGCGAAGGCTGGTGGTTTGCCTCCTTGACCACCATGGGTAAGCGAGCCGCGCCCATCGGTTCCCCTTGGAGGAAGTGCCTGATGTTGTCCTTGCGTGTCCTGGCCCGCGCGTTCGCGCTCGTCCTCGCCTTCGCGTTCGCCGCCGCGCTTCCGAGCACCGGCGTCGCGGCACGCCACCGGCCCTCCTCCTCCACGAAGAACAAGAAGAAGAAGGACAAGGACCGCGGCGAGGGCACCGTGAAGTCCTTCGCGCGCGAGCACCGCAAGCTCAAGCACCGGCTGCCGATCGCGATCGTCAAGGAGAAGGTCGGCGAGGGCGAGGCCGGCGAGGTCGCCAGCGGGCCCAACCAGGCCCTGGTCGACCAGCGCGCCTACCCGCGGACCTACGTCGACGACGCCCGCGCCGCCGCCGGGCGCCAGGCCTACCTCGACGCGCCCGCCGGCGCGCTGACCTCGAGCTGGAACGAGCTCGGCCCGTTCACGCCGGCCGTCGCCAAGGAGAACACCTACACCGGCGCGCCGACCACGAACTCCGGGCGCGTGACCGCCATGGCCGTCGATCCCAACTGCGGGCAGGCCAGCGCCGCGTGCCGCGCGTGGATCGCCGCGGCCGGCGGCGGCGTGTTCCGGACCGACGACGTCCTCGCCGCGCACGTGACGTGGACGCCGGCCGACGCCGGCCTCACCACCGACGCGCTGGGCTCGATCGTCGTCGATCCCTCCGACGCGAGCGGCAACACGCTCTACGCCGGCACGGGCGAGCCCAACGGCTCCAGCGACTCCGAGGCCGGCCAGGGCCTGTTCCGCTCCACCGACGGCGGCCAGACCTGGTCGCTGGTGCCCGGCAGCGTCGCCGTGGCGCAGGGCCGCTCGATCGCCTCGGTCGCGATCGACCCCGACAACGGCACGATCTACCTCGGCACGGCGCTGGCGCGCCACGGCTCCTCGTCGTCCAACGGCGGGCGCCGCACGCCGCCCGGCGCGCCGACGCTGGGCCTCTACAAGTCCACCGACGGCGGCCAGTCCTTCAGCCTCGCCTTCTCCAAGGCGGCCAGCCCCAACCCGCCGTCCAGCGGCAACGACTACTTCCAGGGCGGCGTCAGCAAGATCGTCGTCGACCCCCAGCGCCCGGCGTCGACCAACCAGCCGCGCCCGGTCTACGTCTCGCTCTTCGGCTACGGGATCTGGCGCTCGGCGCCGTCGATCGAGAACGGCAGCGCCGCCTTCAAGCAGGTCTTCCAGACGCTCGCTCCCACCGACCCGTTCGGCGACCGCACCGAGTTCGACCTCGCCCTGCGGTCCAACGGCAAGGTCCGCGCCTACGTCGGCGACGGCTCGACCGGCGACGCGACCCACGACCCGACCTCGGAGCTCTGGCGGTCTGACGACGTCGACCAGAAGGCCGCCAACCTCGTCGGCGCCGGTGCCAACAAGGCGCCGTGGATCAAGCTGTCCAGCAGCGATCCCGCCAGCCCGGGCTACGCGTCCTATGACTTCTGCGAGGGGCAGTGCACCTACGACGAGTTCGTCGCCGCCGACCCGCGCAACCCGGACGCCGTGATCATCGGCGGCTCGATGGCCTACGACGACCTCCAGGTCTTCGGCGGCAACCAGCGCACGAACGGCCGCGCGGTCCTGCGGTCCACCGACGCCGGCCAGACGTTCAACGACATGACCAACGACGCGACCGTCGACGACGGCGCCGACACCTCGCTGCTGGCCGGCGGCGTGACCGGCATGCACCCCGACCAGCACACGGTCGCCTTCGACCCCTACAACCCCAACTTCTTCTTCGTCGGGTCCGACGGCGGGGTCGTCCGGGTCAACGGGAAGTACGTCGACCACACCGGCGACTGCGCCGCCCGCAAGCTGACCGGCACCGACCTCGCGCTCTGCCAGCAGGTCCTGCGGGCCATCCCCGAGCGGATCGACTCGCTCAACGACGGCCTGCGCACGCTGCAGTTCCAGAGCGTCTCGCTGAACCCGGCCCAGCCCGGCAGCGACCTGCTCGGCGGCACGCAGGACAACGGCACCTGGGCGTTCGACACCAACTCGGGCGTCCCCAACGGCTTCACGGCCTTCGAGACGATCGGCGGCGACGGCGGCAACTCGAGCATCGGCATCGACGACGTCAAGGTCCACACCTACTACGGCCCGACCATGGACGCCAACTTCGGCGCCGACAGCAACAACAACGACTCGCCGCGCGGGTGGGACTACATCTCCCAGCCGCTGGACGAGGCCTCGGCCGACCCCGACAACCCGGAGGCGTTCTCGTTCTACGTGCCGCTGGCCCACGACCCCAAGGCGGCCGGCACGCTGTTCACCGGCGGCGAGTACGTCTGGCGCACCACCGACGACGGCGGCGACCGCACGCAGCTCGACGCGCACTGCCGCGAGACGACGCTGGCCATCGGCGACAGCTCGCGGGTCTGCGGCGACTGGGTCCGCATCGGGCGCCAGATCAGCGCAGGCGCCGACCTCGCCTCCGGCGGCGGCGACTACATCGTCGCGGTCGAGCGCGCGCCGTCCGACGCCGGGACGCTGTGGGTCGGCACCCGCCAGGGCCACGTCTGGGTGAGCCACAACGCCGACGCGGCATCGCCGTCGGCGGTCCAGTTCACCGAGGTGAAGTCCGGCAACCTGCCCGGCCGCTTCGTGTCCTCGATCTCCGTCGACCCGACCGACCCCAATCACATCTGGGCGTCCTACTCGGGCTACTCGGCCTACACGCCGAGCACGCCGGGCCACGTCTTCGACGTGCGCGTCAACCCCGACACCGGCGCCGGCAGCGCCAGCGACCTGTCGTCCGACCTCGGCGACCAGCCCGTCACCGACCTCGTCCGCGACGACAACACCGGCGACCTGTACGCCTCGACCGACTTCGGCGTGCTGCAGCTCGCGGCCGGGTCCTCGAGCTGGCACAAGGCGGCCGGCGCGCTGCCGATCGTCGCGGTCTACGGCCTGTCGATCGACCCCGGCGCGCACCTGCTCTACGCCGCCACGCACGGTCGCGGCGTCTGGCGCGTGAACCTGCCGGGCGGCACGGCGCCCGACACGGTCGCCCCGACCCCGGGCCCGGGCGTCGCCGCGCAGTCCGGCGCCGCGTCCGGCGG
>JAOPZD010000372.1 GCA_025964295.1 Conexibacter sp. | reverse complement strand
AGCTGGAGGCCGCCGCCGCCCCGACGCCCGCGGCCAAGCGCAAGCCCCGGCCCAAGCCCTCCGCCTGATCGCGGTGCCCACGCGACGCGTCCTGATCACGGGCGTGTCCGGCCCGCTCGGAGCGCGGCTGGCCACTGAGCTGGCGGCCGATCCGGGCGTCGAGCACGTCGTCGGCATCGACACGCGCCGGCCGCCGGGCGCGCTGGCCGACCGCATCAGCTACGTCGAGGCCGACCTGCGCCGCGGCGAGCTCGCGCCGATCCTCAAGGTGGCGGCGCCCGACGTCGTCATCCACCACGACATCGTCCAGTTCCCCGAGCCCGGCCGCTCGGTGCGCACGCTGCACGACCTCAACGTCGTCGGGACGCTGCAGCTGCTGGCGGCCTGCAGCGAGCTGCCGGGCCTGCGCGCGCTCGTCGTTCGCAGCAGCGCCTCGATCTACGGCTCGGCGCCCGACGCGCCCGCGTTCTTCACCGAGGACCTCGCCCGCTCCGCGACGCTGCGCACGCGCTTCCAGCGCGACGTCGGCGAGCTCGAGCGCCTCGTCGAGGCCTTCGCCCGCCGCCACCCGGCGGTCATGTGCACCGTGCTGCGCCTGCAGCCGGTGATCGGCGCGCGGGTCGACACGCCGATCATGCGCCTCTTCCGCTCGCCGGTCGTCCCGACGTTCCTCGGCTTCGACCCGCGCCTGCAGTTCCTGCTCGACGACGACGCGATCGGCGCGGTCGTCGCCGCCGTACGGACGCCCGTGCGCGGGCCGGTCAACGTCGCCGGCGACGGGACCGTCTCGCTGGCCCGCACGCTGCGGCGGCTGGGCAAGCGCGCGCTGCCGATCGCCGCGCCGCTCTACGCCCCGGCGGTCGCGGCGCTGGCGCGCACCGGCGCCGTCCCGCCGCTCAACGACGACGTCGTGCGCTACCTGCGCAACGGGCGCGGCGTCGACACCACGCGGATGCGCGTCGACCTCCGCTTCGTCCCGAGCCACACGACCGCCGAGGCGATCGACGCGGTCGCCGCCGCGGTCCGCGCCGAGCACGGCGACCACGCCGAGGCCGCGGCATGATCGGGCCGCTCGGCCTCGTGCGCGACCTCGGCCGCGCCCTGGACGCCACCGCCCGCCGGCTGCGCGGCGACTACGAGGAGGACGAGTGGGGCTTCGACCCCTCCTTCGCCGCGGCCGCCGAGCCGCTGCTCGGCTTCCTCTATGACCGCTGGTGGCGCGTCACCGCGACCGGGGCCGAGCACGTCCCGCGCGACGGCCGCGCGCTGCTGGTCGCCAACCACGCCGGCGTCCTGCCCTGGGACGCGGCGATGATGGCGACCGCGCTGCGCCGCGCGGGCGTCGCGCGCGACCCGCGCTTCCTGGTCCTCGACTGGGCCTTCGGCCTGCCGTGGGTCGCCGTCGCGATCCGGCGCAACGGCGGCGTCCCCGCCTCGCCCTACAACGCGCTGCGGCTGCTGCGCCAGGACCACCTCGTGATGGTCTTCCCCGAGGGCGCCAAGGGCGTCGGCAAGCCGTGGTCGGAGCGCTACCGGCTGCAGCGCTTCGGGCGCGGCGGCTTCGTCGAGCTCGCGCTGCGCACCGGCGCGCCGATCATCCCGTGCGCGATCGTCGGCAGCGAGGAGATCTACCCCAAGCTGGGCGAGATCCCCGGCGTCGCCAGGCTGCTCGGTGCGCCGTACATGCCGATCACGCCGACGTTCCCATTGCTCGGGCCGTTCGGCGCGATCCCGCTGCCGTCGCGCTGGCGGATCGCCTTCGGCGCGCCGATCGACCTCTCGTCGCTGGCCGCCGGCGCCGCCGACGACCGCGCCACGGTCCTCGAGGTCGCCGAGGACGTCCGCGCCCGGATCCAGACCATGGTGTACGACAACCTGATCGAGCGTCAGGGGGCGTTCCGGTGACGTTGACTTGCGCGGCACATCGGAGTACCCATTGCTCTCAGAAGGCCGGAGAGTGGGTGGCTCGACTCCACCCGCGAGGTGCCGTCCCTTGGCGGACGAGCACGCGCGGCCACGTCGCGGGCCGTGCCCGCGAGCGGCGGAATCTCCTCAGAGGTTCCGCCGCTGATCCGTCCGGGGTCGCTCGGTGAGCGACGGCGACGGGCGCCCCAACCTGGCCGAGGTCGCGCGGCGCGTCGGCGTGACGCCCTCGACGCTGCGCCGCTGGGTCGCCTCCGGCCTGGTCCCGGCCGACGACGGCGGCGCGATGACGACGGCCTCGCTGGCCCACGCGCGCGTGGTGGCGCGGCTGCGCGAGCGCGGCCACTCGCTGGCGGAGATCCGCGCGGCGACCGAGAGCGGCAAGCTGGCCTCGAGCTACATCGAGGGCCTGCTGCCCGACGCGCCGGCGGCCTGGACCCAGGAGGAGGCCGCGCGCGAGACCGGCCTGGAGCCCGCGCTGATCGAGCGCATCTTCCTGTCGATGGGCTTCGGCGCCCAGGGCCTGGAGCACCTCACCGACGACGACGTCCAGCTGCTGCGCTACGCGGCGGCGGTGCTCGCGGCGGGGCTGCCGCTCGTCGCGTTCCTGCAGCTCGTGCGCGTCTACGGGCAGGCGATGTCGCAGATCGCCGACGCCGAGGTCCGGCTCTTCCACCTCTACGTCCACGAGCCGCTGATGCGCGACGGCGTCCCCGGCTGGGAGATGGCCGAGGAGATGGAGGGCCTGGCGCGCGAGATCATGCCCCTGGCCTCGCCGATCATGGAGCACGCGCACAACCGGTTCCTGCAGCACTTCATCGAGCAGGACGTCATCGGCCACATGGAGGCCGACCTCGGCGACGGGCCGCTGGACCTCGGCCGGCTGCGCGTGGCGATCGCCTTCGCCGACCTCGCCGGGTACACGCGCCTGACCGAGGAGGTCGGCGACGAGGAGGCGGTGAGCGTCGTCGAGCGCTTCGTCGAGCAGGTCGAGGCGTCGCTGCCCGACGACGCGCGGATCATCAAGACCATCGGCGACGAGGTGATGGTCGTCGGCTCCGACGCGGGCGCGCTGCTGGACTGGGCCGTGGCCTTCCAGGCCGGGGTGACCGAGCGGCCGCTGCCGCGGATCGGGATCCACTACGGCGAGACGCTCTACCGCGACGGCGACTACTACGGCCGCGAGGTCAACCAGGCCTCGCGGGTCGCCGCGCGAGCGGCCGGGGGCGAGGTGCTGGCCACGCGGCCCGTCGTCGACCAGGCGCGGCCCGGGCTGGAGTTCCAGCGCATCGGCGAGGTGCGGCTCAAGGGCTTCGCCAACACCACCGAGCTGTTCCTGGCGCGGGCCGGCGACCGGCGCCGGAAGAAGGGGTGAGGGATGCTCACCGAGCGCGTCCGCGCCACCGGCCTGGTCGCCGCGGGCGAGCCGGTGGTCGTCCTGCTCTCCGGCGGGCGGGACTCCACCTGCCTGCTCGACGTCTGCGTCGCGATCGCGGGCGCGGCGGCGGTCCGGGCGCTGCACGTCGACTACGGCCTGCGCGGCGCGGCCAGCGACGCCGACCGCGAGCACTGCGCCGCGCTGTGCGAGCAGCTGGAGGTGGCGCTGGAGGTCGTGGTCGCCGGGCCGCGGCCGGAGGGCAACCTCCACACGTGGGCGCGCGGTGTCCGCTACGACGCGGCGGCGCGGCTCGCGCTCGGCGCGCGCGTCGCCGCCGGCCACACGCTGTCAGACCAGGTCGAGACGATCCTCTACCGCCTGGCGACCTCGCCGGGCCGCCGCGCCCTGCTGGGCATGCCGGTGGCGCGCGGGTCGCTCGTCCGGCCGCTGCTGGCCGCCGAGGCCACGCGCGTGGAGACCGCCGCGCACTGCTTCGCGCGCGGGCTGAGCTTCCGCGAGGACGCCTCCAACGTCGACCGCGCCTTCGCGCGCGCCCG
>JAOPZD010000311.1 GCA_025964295.1 Conexibacter sp. | reverse complement strand
TCGTCGCGCCGGTCCGGTGCGCGGCGACCACCGACAGCAGCTCGCCGGGTGCGGGGGAGCCCTCGATCGCCCGCAGCGCCGCGTTGGCCCAGGCCATCCGCAGCGGCTCCGGGCCGCTGACCAGCGCGACGGGGACCGGCGCGAGCTCGACCGCGGCGCGGAACGCCCTGTCGTGCGGCGCGTCCGGCGGGACGGCGGCGCGCGCGGCGGCGATCGCGGTCTCCAGCGGCGTCCCCGCCTGCGCGGCGAACCGCACGGCGACGACACGGGGAGCGTCAGCGGCCGCATAGCGCCGGGGTCCGGACCCGACGCGGACCGGGTCTGGGAACCCGTGGCGCCGTTCCCAGGTTCGCAGCCGCTCGCGCGAGACGCCGGTCAGCTCCGAGAACCGCGTGGCGCTGACCGTCTGCCCAGCCTTGTCCACCCCGGACATGGTGACAATTGTTGCCGAAGCGACCTCTGCCCAGTCGTGTCCACCTTGCGCGGCCATCCCCAAAAGTGAGGATACGCCCATCCCCAGTTCTGGGGATGGCAGGCAGGGACATCACCGGGAGGGGAACCATGAGTCCGACGACCGCTTCGAGCGCGGGCGGCGACGACGTGCGCGCGCTGCTGCACCGCTGGCAGACCCAGGACGACCGGGCGGCACGCGACGAGGTGGCCGCGCGGATGCTCCCGCTGGCCCGCAGCCTCGCGCGCCGCTACGCCAACAAGGGCGAGCCGCTCGACGACCTCGAGCAGGTCGCGTGCGTCGGCCTGATCAAGGCGATCGACCGCTTCGACCTCAGCCGCGACGTGCGGTTCGCGACCTACGCGGTCCCGACGATCGCCGGCGAGCTCAAGCGCCACTTCCGCGACCGCGGCTGGATGATGCGCGTCCCGCGCGAGATCCAGGAGCTCAGCGGCAGGATCGGCGTCGTGCGCGAGCGGCTCGTGCACGACCTCAGCCGCTCGCCCACGGTCGCCGAGCTGGCCCGGGCGACCGGCGCCGACGAGGACCGCGTCTCCGAGGCGCTCGCCGCCGCCGAGGCCTACCGCACGCTGTCGCTCGACCAGCCGTTCCTGGACGGCACCGGCCCGCTGGAGGCGATCGGCGACGACGACCACGGCTACGAGCGCGCCGAGGCGCGCGCGATGCTCGCCGACGGGCTCCATGAGCTGGCCCCGCGCGAGCGCGAGATCGTGCGCCTGCGCTACTACGAGGGCCTCACCCAGCGCGAGATCGCCGAGCACATCGGGATCTCCCAGATGCACGTCTCGCGGCTGATCCGCCGCACCGTGCAGCAGCTGCGCGACCGCATCACGGTCCCCGCCGCCGCATAGTCGCGCCGCCTTCCGGACATCCCTCGGGCGTCGATGATGGCGCCCGAGGAGTCCAAGCACGAGGCCCGGTCCGACGAGGACCAGGCCGAGCGGCTCGACCGCGAGCTGATCGAGCTGCTCAACGAGCTGCGGGTGATCATGCCCGGGGTGCAGGTCCTGTTCGGCTTCCTGCTGACCGTGCCGTTCCAGCAGGGCTTCCAGAAGATCGACGCCTTCCAGCGCGACGTCTACTTCGTCACGCTGCTGCTCACGGCCGTCGCGGCCGCGTTCCTGATGGCGCCCTCGGCCTTTCACCGGCTGACCTTCCGCGCCGGCCAGAAGCCCTACCTCGTCGAGCTCGGGACGCGGCAGACGATCGTCGGCATGGGCGCGCTCGCGCTGGCGATGAACGGCGCGCTGCTGCTGCTCACCGACATCCTCTTCCACAGCCTCACGGTCGCGATCACGCTGGTGTGCTCGGCGGCGCTGTTCGGCTGGCTGTGGTTCGGTCTCGCATTGCGGCGGCGCGCTGCGGGCAAGACGGAGTGGTGACCGCCAAGAAGCAGCCGCCCGCCGCGATCCTCGACATCGACGGAACGCTGGTCGACACGAACTACCACCACGCGATCGCGTGGTTCCGGGCGTTTCGCCAGTACGGCCACGTGGTCCCGATCTGGCGCATCCACCGCCACATCGGCATGGGCGGCGACAAGCTCATCAGCGCGCTGCTCAGCGAGGAGGTCGAGGAGCGCGAGGGCGAGGACATCCGCGCCGCCGAGAAGGCGCTGTACCTCACGTTCATCGAGGAGGTCGAGCCGCTGCGCGGCGCTCGGGCGCTGATGGAGGACCTGCGCGACCGCGGCCGCAAGGTCGTCCTGGCCTCCAGCGCCAAGGCCGACGAGGTCGACCACTACCTCGACCTCCTCGACGCGCGCTCGCTGGCCGACAGCTGGACGACGTCGGCCGACGTCGAGCAGACCAAGCCGGCGCCGGACCTGATCCTGGCGGCGCTGGAGAAGCTCGACGGCGCGCCGGGGATCATGATCGGCGACTCGACCTGGGACTGCGAGGCCGCCAAGGCCGCTGGCATCCCGTCGATCGCGGTGCTGACCGGCGGGTTCTCCGAGGAGGAGCTGCTCGACGCGGGGGCGTCGGCGGTGTTCGGATCGATCGACGCGCTGCGCCTCGCGCTGGACGAGACGCCGCTCGGGTAGGCATGGGCCCATGACCCCCGTTCTGGAAGTCCCGCAGCCCGTCGAGCCCGCGACGCCGATCGTCCCCGAGCCCGCGCCGGCCCCGGCGGACCCGGTCCCGATCGAGGAGCCCGGCACGCCCGGCGACCCGGTCGGCCCCGACGTCCCCGAGCCCGACGCCCCGCGCGAGGACCCGATCGATCCGCCACAAGAGCCGATCGAACCGCCCTCGCCGGCGGAGTAGGTTGGGCGCATGGGCTTCGACCAGTACCACGAGCCTCCGGACGAGCTGCCGGAGGAGACCCGCACGTTCGCGCGGCTCTGCGCGTCGCTGACCGAGGAGGCCGAGGCGATCGGCTGGTACGAGCAGCGGCTGGCGATCGAGAAGGACCCGGAGGCGCACGCGGTCATGAGCGACGCCGTCGGCGAGGAGTACAAGCACTTCGCGATGGATCTGGAGTTCCTGCTGCGGCGCAAGCCGAAGTGGCGCGAGATCGCCGAGGGCGTGCTGTTCCAGCCGGGCGACATCGTCGAGCACGGCGAGACGGCGGAGGCCGCGGCGGGCGACGAGGACGGCGAGGACGGCGGCGGCTCGCCGGCCTCCGGCGGGCCCGACGGCTCGCTCGGCATCGGCTCGCTGCGGGGAGCGACGCGATGAGCGGCCATCTGCTGCGCCGCCACGCGCCGATCAGCGACACCGCGTGGAAGCTCATCGACGACGAGGCGCGCGACCGCCTGACGCCCGGCCTCGCCGCGCGGCGCCTGGTCGACTTCGCCGGCCCCGAGGGCTGGGAGCGCTCCAGCGTCAACCTCGGCCGGATCGCCGACGACGAGATCAGCCCGCTCGAGCACGTCGAGGGCCGGTTGCGCAGGGTGCTGCCGCTCGCCGAGCTGCGGGCGCGGTTCACCGTCGCGCGCGCCGAGCTGGCCGCCGGCGACCGCGGAGCGCAGGACGTCGACTTCGACGACCTCGACGCCGCCGCCCAGCGGCTGGTCGTGGCCGAGAACACGGCGGTCTTCCACGGCTGGTCGGAGGCCGGGATCGACGGCGTGGCGCGCGTGTCGCCCCACGACCCGATCCCCTGCGGCGACGCCATCGACCGCTGGCCCTCGCACGTGGCCAGGGCGGTGGAGACCCTCCTGCGCCACGGGGTGTCGGGCCCCTACGGCCTGGCTCTCGGCCGCGAGGAGTACACCCGCGTCATCGAGACCGCCGAGAACGGCGGCCACCTCCTCTTCGACCACCTCCGCAAGATCCTCGGTGGCCCGATCGTCTGGGCTCCGGGCGTCGACGGCGGCGTCGTCCTCTCCCTCCGCGGCGGCGACTTCCTCTTCGACTCCGGCCAGGACATCGCCGTGGGCTACGAGTCCCACGACGCCGACACGGTCACCCTCTACCTCGAGGAGTCCTTCACCTTCCGGGTCGTGTCCCCGGAGGCCGCGGTGTCGATCGTGCGCTGATCACTGCATCTGCGGTGGCGCTTTGGGCAGCGCCACCGCCGCTGGCCGGCCCGGCACTCCGCGACGCTCGACCCCTCACTCCGCTTCGCGCTCGCGTCGCGGCGCCGCTGACGCCGAGGGTCGGTATCGCTGGCTCGGTCCTGCCGACTGCGGTGGCATCGATCCCGCGCTTAGCCGCTCCGATCGGCGCCGACATCACGGATTGCCGGCCTCCCTCGGCCTTCCCGCCCGACGCACCCTTCCCGCCCGACGCACACCAGCCAGCTGCGCGTCGCGCGGCGCCTCCGCGCTCAGGGTGCGCGACGCGGATGCCCAGACGCGCCGGTGAGTTCGACCGAAGGCGCCGAGGGCCTCGCGCAGGCTCTGAGCCGGGTGGCGCGGAGACGTGCCGGGAGTGTGGACGTGGCGGGGCTGTGACACGTCGTCATCCGCACCCCGCGACAAAGCGCGCGATCGATGCCACGACAGTCGGCGGCACCAAGCCAGCGATACCGACCCTCGACGTTCGAGCCACCGCCACGCGAGCGCGAGCGGGGTGCGGTGGCGAGCGTGTCGACAGCCCCGCCGACCAACGGCGTCCCGGACCCTCACAGCGATCCACAAACGCTCAAGGAAACCCGCAGCGAGCGACCTAAGCCAGCCCCTCGGCCTCGTACTCCCGCAAGTACCCCTCGAAGAGCCGCCGGTGCCCCTCCTCGTCGCGGAGGATCGCGATGACCATGTCGTTGGTCACCGGGTCGATGCCCTCGGTGGCCTCGATGATCGCGTTGTAGTGCTCGATCGCGCCGGTCTCGGCCTCGATGACGCCCTTGATGACGTGGACGACGTCGGTCTGGTGCTCGGGCGGCTGGAGGTAGGTCTGCTCGGGCGTGAAGTCCATGGAGCCGGGAACGACCCCGTAGAGCTCCTTGATGCGCGCGGCGAACTGCTGCGCGTGGCCCAGCTCCTCCTGGATGTCGCCGTTGAGCGACTCGATGATCTCCTGGGCGCGGACGCCGTCCGGGTTCACGGAGTTCGTGATGTAGGACATCACCGTCTCGAGCTCCATCCAGTAGGCCTTCTTGAGCAGCTCGACGATCTGCTCGCGCTCGTGCGTCTTGTCATCGGCCAGGATCCCCTGGCTCGCGTTTCGTGTCTGGGCCATGCGGTGAGCCCTACCCGTAGCTCCCCGACCCCGAATCAGAAGGAGGGACGCCACGATGGCGGACACCCTGAAGGGCAAGAAGGTCGCGATCCTCGTCGCCAACGAGGGGATCGAGCAGGTCGAGCTGACCGAGCCGCGCAAGGCGCTCGAGGAGGCCGGCGCCACCGTCGAGCTGCTGGCTCCGGAGGCCGGCGAGGCCCAGGCCTTCAACCACCTCGACAAGGCCGACAGCTTCCCGGTGGATCGCACGGTCGGCAGCGCCGATGCCGGCGACTACGACGGCCTGATGCTCCCCGGCGGGGTCGCGAACCCCGACAACCTGCGCATGCACCCGGAGGCGGTGTCCTTCGTCCGCGCGTTCTTCGACGCGGGCAAGCCCGTCGCCGCGATCTGCCATGCGCCGTGGACGCTGATCGAGGCCGACGTCGTCCGCGGCCGCACGCTGGCCTCGTGGCCGTCGCTGCAGACCGACATCCGCAACGCGGGCGGGACGTGGGTCGACGAGCAGGTCCACGTCGACCAAGGCCTGGTGACCTCGCGCAAGCCCGACGACATCCCGGCCTTCAACGACAAGATGATCGAGGAGTTCGCCGAGGGCAAGCACGAGGGCAACAAGCCCTCCGAGCGCTTCCGCAAGGAGGGCGCGGCCACCTCGTAGCCGCTCCCCCGGAACGCCTCACCGGTGGCAGGGGGTCCGGCCGCGCGTGTCGAGCACGGCCGCGGCCCCCGTCGCGATCCGCAAGCCTCACCCGAAGCGACCGGCGTGGATCTCACACGCGATCCGCTGCCGGTCCGTCCACGCAATTTCCCCTGCGGGAGGTGTGCAAAGCACCTCCCGTCCGGCACACTTGCGCGTTCATGCCCCGTTCGATCTGGACCGGCGCCATCAGCTTCGGGCTCGTCACCGTGCCCGTCAAGCTGTACAGCGCGGTCAACCGCAAGACGGTCCGCTTCAACCAGCTCAACGCCCAGACGGGCTCGCGGATCGCGCAGAAGCGGGTCGACGCGTCGACGGGCGAGGAGGTCGCCTACGAGGATCTCGTCAAGGGCTATGAGATCTCGGCGGACCGCTACGTCGTGATCGACCCGGGCGAGCTGGAGTCCGTCCAGCCGGCCAAGACGAAGACGATCGACATCGAGGACTTCGTCGACCTCGCCGACATCGACCCGATCTTCTACGACCACCCGTACTACCTCGCGCCGGCGGCCGGCGGCGCCAAGCCTTACCGCCTGCTGCTCGAGGCGATGCGCGAGACCGAGAGGGTCGCTATCGCCAAGGTCGTCATCCGCCAGAAGGAGAGCCTCGTCGCGATCCGGGCGCTGCAGGACCACGACGTCCTCGAGATGGCCACGATGCTCTTCGCCGACGAGGTCGTCGACCCCGACCGCCTCGACGACATCCCCGGCGCCGACGACGTCAAGACCAACGCGCGCGAGCTCGACATCGCCAAGCAGCTCGTCGAGTCGCTGGCCGGCGAGTTCGAGCCCGGCAAGTACCACGACACCTACCGCGAGGCCGTCCTCGCGATGATCGAGAAGAAGGCCGCCGGCGAGGAGATCGTCGTCGCCGAGGAGGCCGAGGAGGCCGCGCCGGTCCCCGACCTCATGAGCGCGCTGAAGGCCAGCCTCGACGCCGTGCGCAAGACGGGCGGCGACGACGACGCAGACGCCGACGGCAAGGGCAAGCGCAAGCGCGCCCCGGCCGCGTCGAAGGCCAAGTCCGGCGCCAAGTCCGAGGCCGCGAAGAAGTAGTGCCGTCCGCGGGCGGCGGGTATGCCGCCCGCAGATGCCGCAACCGCCCGCCGCCGCCGCCCGCGCCCCGCGCCTGAAGAAGGTCGACTGCAGCGGGCCGGGCCTGCGCCGGGTCAGGCGCGGCCGCGGCTTCTCGATCCTCGACGGCGACGGCGCGAAGGTCGAGGACCCCGAGGTCCTCACGCGCGTCAACGAGCTCGTCATCCCGCCCGCGTGGCAGGACGTGTGGATCTGCCCGTACCCCGGCGGCCACATCCAGGCCACCGGCCTCGACCAGCGCGGCCGCAAGCAGTACCTCTACCACCCGCGCTGGCGCGCCCGCCGCGACCAGGCCAAGTTCGAGGACATGGTCGTCTTCGCCCACGCGCTGCCCCGGCTGCGCGAGCGCGTCCAGGCCGACCTCGACCGCGGCGACTTCTCCGCCGACCACGTCCTGGCCATGGCCGTCCGGCTGCTGGACCGCGGCTTCTTCCGGATCGGGACCGAGGACTACGCGGTCACCAACGAGACCTACGGCCTGGCGACGATGAAGAAGCGCCACGTCCAGATCCGCGGCGGCGACCTCTACTTCGACTACCCCGCCAAGCACGGCAAGCGCCGCGTGCAGGCCGTGGTCGACCCGGAGCTCGCCGGCGACGTGTGCACGCTCAAGAAGCGCCGCGGCGGCGGCGACGAGCTGCTGGCCTACAAGGTCAAGAGCCGCTGGGTCGACGTGAAGTCCGCCGACATCAACGCGTGGCTGAAGGCCGCCACCGGCGAGGACGTCTCGGCCAAGGACTTCCGCACCTGGGGCGCCACCGTCCTGGCCGCCGTCGGCCTCGCCGTCAGCCCGGTCCCCGACACCAAGACCGCCCGCAAGCGCGCGATGGCCCGCGTCGTCAAGGAGGTCGCCCACCACCTCGGCAACACGCCCGCGGTCGCGCGCGCCTCCTACATCGACCCGCGCACGTTCGACCGCTACCTCGACGGCGTCACGATCGCCGGGACCCTGCCCGGCCTGGCCGAGGCCGGCGACGGCACCGCGATCCAGGGCGAGGTCGAGCGCGCGGTGCTCGAGCTGCTCACCGGCGAGGACTTGCCGGCCATCGCGCCGCCGGGCGGCGAGGACATCGCCGCCGAGCTGGCGCGCGCTGCCTGATGTGACGATTCGCCCGATCCGGGTATGCAACGTCTGGAGAGATTGTTGCGGCCCGCCGCCGGCTGGGCCGTGCCATGGGTCAACAAGGGAGCGATGGGATGAGCACGGTCGCAGGAGACCGCGCGGGATACCGCGACGACGCCAACGGGTCGATCCTCAACCGCCAGCTGGCGCACTATCCGGACACCGCGCGCCGCACCACCTACCTGGCGATCACGGTCCTCGCGACCGTCGTCCTCTACTACCAGCTCTACGTCCAGGGCTCGGTCGCGACGAAGATCATCGCCGACTTCGGCTTCACGTTCACGCAGTTCGTGTTCGTGCTGGTCATCGGCAACGCGTTCGGCGCGTTCGCCTCGCTGTTCGCCGGTCTGGCAGATCGGTGGGGGAGAGCGAACCTCGTCGTCGGCGGCCTGCTGCTGACCGGCCTGCTGACCGCGTTCGCGCTGCCCGCGGCCTCCAGCAAGGCCGAGTACACCATCTTCTTCGCGCTGGTGAGCATCGTCGAGGGGATGGCGCTGGTCGCCACGCCGGCGCTGATCCGCGACTTCTCGCCGCAGATCGGCCGCGCCAGCGCGATGGCCTTCTGGACGATGGGCCCGGTGCTCGGCAGCCTCGCGGTCACCGAGGTCTCCAGCCACACGCTGGGCAGCCATCCCAGCTGGCAGTTCCAGTTCCACGTCGCGGGCGCCGCCGGCCTCGTGGTCTTCGTCATCGCGGCGATCGGCCTGCGCGAGCTGTCGCCGCGCCTGCGCGACCAGCTGATGGTCTCGATGCGCGACCGCGCGCTGATCGAGGCCCGCGCCCAGGGTGTCGCGCCCGAGCGCATCGCCGGCAACCACTGGAAGCAGATGGCGCGCGCCGACATCGTGCTGCCCGCGCTGGCCATCAGCGTCTTCCTGCTGCTGTACTACATCTTCGTCGCGTTCCTGGTGGTCTACTTCGCGACGGTCTTCGGCTACAGCGAGGCCCGAGCCAACAACCTGGCCAACTGGTACTGGGTGGCCAACGCGATCGGGCTGCTGGTCGCGGGCCTGCTCTCGGACCGCCTGCGGGTGCGCAAGCCGGTGATGGTCGCCGGCACGGTCCTGAGCCTGATCGCCGCGGCGATCTTCGCCTCCGCCGCGACGAACCCGGACACCAGCTACCACACGTTCGCGTGGGTCTTCGTGCTCGGCGCGGTCGGCGGCGGCACCGCCTACGTCGCGTGGATGGCCGCCTTCACCGAGACGGTGGAGAGGGTCAACCCGGCGGCGACGGCGACCGGCCTGGCCGTCTGGGGCTGGATCCTGCGGATCGTCGTGACGCTGTCCTTCGCCGCGCTGCCCGCCGTCGTGCCCGCGACGACGACGCTGGTCGACAAGGGCACGCGGGTCGGCGAGATCGTCGCGGCCCACCCGCAGGAGGTCCAGGTGCTCTCCACGGTCGACCCGGCGACGCTGGCCGCCGCCGGCAAGGGCGACCAGGCGGCCGGCGCCAAGGCCGTCGGCGAGCTGGTCACCAAGCTCAAGCTCACGCCCCAGCAGGCGACCGCGCGGCTGACCGCCGTGGCCAAGGTCCCCAAGGAGGACCTCGCGTTCCTGTCGGCCAACGCGGCCAAGGTCGCCAAGGCCCAGAAGGACAACCCGGGCCAGTGGCAGACCTGGTGGTGGATCTGCTTCGCCGGCCAGGTCGCGCTGCTGCCCGCGGCGCTGCTGCTGACCGGGCGCTGGAGCCCGCGCAAGGCGCGCTAGTACGAGGCGTCGCACGAGGCGCTGTTCGAGCGCGAGCTCGCGGCGCTGCTGTCGGCCGGGACGTG
>JAOPZD010000296.1 GCA_025964295.1 Conexibacter sp. | reverse complement strand
CCAGCGTCGTGCCGTCGCCGCCGAGCGCGACGACCAGGTCGCAGGTGGCGGCGTCGCCGAGCTCGGCGACGACGCGGTCCTGGCCGCGGACCGGGACCTGCACGACCTCGCCGCCGTGGTCCTCGGCCCAGACGTGGAGCGTCGCCAGCGCGTTGTCCAGGCGCCGGCGCGGGTGGACCACGACGCCGATGCGGTCGATGCGGCCCTCGTCGAGCGTCATGCGGCGGCCGTCGCGCCGGACAGCTGGGCGACCTCGTCGTCGGTGAGCGCGAGCTCGTTGACGGGGAGCAGGTCGGCGAGCTGCTCCACCGTCCTGGCGCTGGCGATGGGGGAGGCCACGTGCGGCTGGGCGGCCAGCCAGGCGAGCGCGACCGCGGCGACCGTCGTGTCGTGCGCGGCGGCCACGGCGTCGAGCGCCTCGAGCACCTGCGCGCCGCCGTGGTCCAGGTAGGCCGACGCCGAGCCGGCGCGCGGGCTGTCGACGGCGTCGCCGCCAGGGCGGTACTTGCCGGTCAGGAAGCCCTTGGCCAGCCCGAAGTAGGGGACGACCGCGAGGTCGTGCTCGGCGACGACGGGCGCCAGCGTCGTCTCGTACTCCTCGCGCTCGACGAGGTTGTAGTGCGGCTGCAGCGCGACGTAGCGCGGCAGGCCCTCGCGCTCGGCGATCGCCAGCGCCTCGGCCAGCCGCGACGCGGAGTAGTTGGAGGCGCCGATCGCGCGGACCTTGCCGGCGTCGATCAGCTCGCCGAACGCGGCGAGCGTCTCCTGCAGCGGCGTGTCAGGGTCGTCGTAGTGGGCCCAGTAGAGGTCGATGCGGTCGGTCTGCAACCGCTGCAGCGACGCGTCGGCGCCGCGCAGGATCGCGTCGCGGCCGAGGCCCTTGGCCGGCGCGAGCTGGCTGACCTTCGTGGCGATCACGACGTCGTCGCGGCGGGCGCCGTTCTTGGCCAGCCACGTGCCGATGATCTCCTCGGACTCGCCGCCGTGGTTGCCGGGGATCCACGCCGAGTAGACGTCGGCCGTGTCGACGAAGTTCCCGCCGCCCGCCACGTAGGCGTCGAGGACGGCGTGCGAGGCGACCTCGTCCGCGGTCCATCCGAAGACGTTGGTGCCGAGGCTCAGGGTGCTGACGTCGAGGTCGCTGGAGCCGAGCTTGGTCATGGCCTGACGCTAGCGGATACCAGACTTGACACGTCGCGACTGAGATTTCATACTTCGGGGTGCACCGCATCTCTCTCACACGAACCTCGGAGGTAGTCAGATGGCCTTGATCCGTTGGGAGCCCGCACGCGAGATGAGCTCGCTGCATAACGAGATGAACCGCGTCTTCGCCACGTTCTTCGACACGCCGGCCGGGACGCAGCCCACCGGCACCCGCCGCTGGGTCCCGGCGATGGACCTCGTCGAGACCGACGAGCACTTCGTCCTGCGCGCCGACCTGCCCGGCCTGTCGGAGGCCGACGTCGAGCTGTCGCTCGAGGGCGACCTGCTGACGGTCTCGGGCGAGCGCAAGGTCGAGCACGAGGCGCGCGGCGAGGGCTTCTACCGCGTCGAGCGCGCCGCCGGCGCCTTCAGCCGCTCCCTGACGCTGCCCGACGGCGTCGACGGCGACGCGATCGCCGCGCGCTTCGACAAGGGCGTGCTGGAGGTCCGGATCCCCAAGCCCGAGCAGCGCCGCCCGCGCAAGCTGCAGATCCAGGTCGGCGACGCGCCGGCCGAGATCGAGGGCCGCGCCGCCGAGCAGGCCGCCACCTCGTAGGCCGATCCCGCGGGCCGCCCGCCCGCGCCTGATGGTCGCCGCTGCGCTGCACGTGCGGGCGCACGCTGCCGCTGCAGCGGCGACGTCGGCCACGACCGGTCGGGCCGCACGTTCGGCCTAGGATCAGCAGGTGCCAACAGCTTCCCCCCTGGAGATCCTCGCCCGCGATCCGGCCTCGCTCGCGCGCGCCGGCGTCCTGCGCACCGCCCACGGCGAGATCCGCACGCCCGCGTTCGTGCCGCTGGCGACCAAGGCCACCGTGAAGGGGCTGACGCCCCACGAGGTCCGCGACCTCGGCTACGACATGGTGCTGGGCAACACCTACCACCTGTTCCTGGAGCCCGGGCACGAGCGGATCAGGGGCCTCGGCGGCCTGCACGAGTTCATGCGCTGGGAGCATCCGATCATCACCGACTCGGGCGGCTTCCAGGTCTTCTCGATGGGCCACGGCACGGTGGCCGACGAGATCAAGGGCCGTGCCGCGCACGGCGGCGAGCGGCACGGCAAGACGCTCGGGATCACCGAGGACGGCGTGCGCTTCCGCAGCCACATCGACGGCTCCGAGCGCTTCCTCGCGCCGGAGACCTCGATGGAGATCCAGGCCGCGCTGGGCTCCGACATCGCGCTGGTCTTCGACGAGTGCACGCCGTTCAACGTGACCAAGGACTACACCGCGCGGTCCACGGAGCGCACGCATCGCTGGCTCGAGCGCTGCCTGGACTGGCACGAGGCGCATGGTCCCGAGGGCCAGCTGGTGTACGGCATCGTCCAGGGCGGCGTCTACGAGGACCTGCGCAAGGAGTCGGCGCAGGCCATCGCGGCGTCGCGCGTCGACGGCATCGCGATCGGCGGCTCGCTGGGCGCCGACAAGCCGCAGATGTACGAGGTGGTGGAGATGGCGACGTCCGTCCTGCCGGAGGCGCCGCCGCGCCACCTGCTCGGGATCGGCGACATCGACGACCTCGTCCGCGGCGTCGAGCTCGGCATCGACACCTTCGACTGCGCGATGCCCACGCGCCTGGGCCGCCACGGCGTCGCGCTGGTCCCCGAGCCCGAGAAGCGCTGGCGCGTCGACCTCACGGCCGGGCGCTTCAAGGACTCCGACGAGCCGATCTTCGAGGGCTGCCCGTGCCCGACCTGCGCGGCCGGCTACTCGCGGGGCTACTTGAGGTACTTGGTCAACAACCGCGAGCTGACCGGGCTGCGGCTGCTCGTCGTGCACAACCTCGCCTTCGTCCGGCGGACGATGACCCGCCTGCGGCAGGGGATCATCGACGGGCGCCTGGCGCAGGAGGCCGCCGCGCTTCGAGGAGGGATCGCACCATGAGCGACGACGACGACCAGATGGTCCTGTGGTCGATGACCTGCAACGCCTGCGACCACGAGTGGATGCAGAGCACGCCGGACGGCTCCGATCCGGGCAAGGAGCAGATCGAGTGCCCGGAGTGCGGGAGCACGCTGCTGGACGCGGCGTACGTCGGGCGCTCGTAGGGCTAAGGGGCCTTCGCCGACCAGGACTGGTCGTTGGACGAGCACGAGGTGATCGTGCCCGCGCCGTCGTCGTAGATGAAGTCCTCGCGCCAGGTGCCCGCCGCCCGGGCCTTGCCGTCGGGGCCGGTGGCGTGGAAGTGGCCACGGAAGGTGTAGGTGAACACGGGGTCGCCGGGCGTCGCGGGCGGCGTGACGGTCGCGGAGAAGGAGCCGTCGCCGGCGATGGGCACCGAGGCGAGGTCCAACTGCCCGTTGCTCGAGCCGCCATCGCAGTCGAGGTCGTTGGGCGCCGTGACGTTCTGGATCTGCGTGCCCCCGGCCGCGACGTCGAACGTCAGAGGGGCGTAGGTGTTCTGGCCGTTGGGGCCCGACCAGGCGCCGGTCGGCGGCGCGCCCGCCGTCTGGGCCGGCTGGGTCTCCCGGACCGCCGACCACGGCTGGTCGCCGGAGGCGCAGGTCAACGCCCCGCCGTTGGAGACGATCGTCTCGCGCCAGGTGCCGGCGAGGCGCGGGTTGCCGCCGGCGTCCGTGCCGTGGGCGTGGCCCTTGAAGGTGGTGGTGAATGTGGCCGCGGCGGACTCGAAGAAGCCCTCCCGCGTCGTGGTCGCGCTGAACGCGCCGTCGAGGCCGATCGCGATCTCGTCGATGCCGACGTGGTTGTCCGGCCGCAGGTCCGTGGGCGGGGCGATGTCGCAGCGCAGGGTCGCCGGGACGAGCACGTCCTGCACCTGCGCCCCCGCCGCCGAGACGAACAGCGAGACGCCGCCCGGCCCCGCGTAGGACCCGGCCGTCGGCGGCACGTTCGCCTGGCTGCCCTGCGGCGCCAGCTTCGCCGCCCACGGGTGCGGGTTCGACGTGCAGGTCTTGTCGCCGTTGTCGTAGGTGATGGTGCGCTGCCAGGTGCCCGCCGCGCGGGCGTTGCCGTCGGCGTCGGTGCCGTGGAAGTGGCCGCGGAAGGTGGTGGTCGCCGCGGCGGCCTTGCCCTTGAAGATCGTGCCCTCGGTGTCCGAGGCGCTCAGCGAGCCGTCGGCGGCCAGCGCGATCTCGTCGACGGCGAGGTGGTCGGTCACGTCGACGCCCGTCGTGCACTGCAGGTCGACCGAGGCGTCCGCGACGTCCTGGATCTGCTGGGCGTCGGAGGAGACGTAGAGCGCCAGGCCGTCGGCTCCGGCATAGCCGCCGGCGGGCGGCGCCGCCGCGGGCTGCGGCGTCGGCTGCGCGGTCCGCGTCGCCGACCACGCCTGGTCGCCGGAGGTGCAGCTCGTGCCGACCCCGCTGACGTCCACGCGCCAGGTGCCGCTCACGGCGGTCGTGGTCGTGAACCGGCCCTTGAAGGTGTAGGTCAACGTCGCGGCGCTCCCGCCGACCACGCCGTCGCGGCCGACGGTGGCGTTGAACGAGCCGTCGGCGCCCAGGCCGAGCTCGTCGGCGACGGGCTGCACGGTGGGGGTGGTGCCGTCCGTGCAGGTGAGGCCGGCGGCGGGTGCGGCGACGTCCTGGAGCTGCTTGGCGTCGCGCGAAACGTAGAGCGACAGGCCGCCACCGGCGTAGCTGCCGCTCACCGGCGTCAGGAGGACCGCAGGCGCCGGGGCCGGCGTGCCGGCGGCCGCGGGGCCCGGCGACGCGGCCGCGGGCGGCCCGGGCACCGGCACCACCTTGGCGGCGCACGCGCGGTAGGTCCGCGTCGTCGTCGCCGTGCGCCCGTGGCCGTCGGTGGCGGTGATCGTCAGCTTGTACGACCCTTTCGACGGCAGCCCGGCCACCTTCACCGACGCGCCGCTGCGCGGCCGCTTGACCGTCTTGACCCGCTTGCGCCCGACGGTGACCGTCACGCGGCTCCAGCGCACGTGCCGCGGCTTGAGCAGCCTGATCGTCAGCGTGCGCTTGGCCACGCACGCCTTGGCGGCCGGCAGCTTGAACGCCGAAGCCGCCGGGACCGCCTTCTTCTTCGGAGCCGCCGCGTACGCGCCCGGGGCGGCGATCGCGATCAGGAGCCAGAGCGAGCCGGCGAGGCGAAGCATGCGGAACGGCAAGGGCGCAACCTACGGGCGCCCGTGACCGCTGTCCATCGACCATCAGTCAAGGTCGCGATGCGTGCCGCGTGCCTAGTCCCCCGAGCCCACGCGCGGCAGCTTGCCCTTCGGCGCCGGCGGCCCGGCGTAGCGGGCGTTGACGTGGGTGCCGGTGGGTGCGTCGCCGTCGGCGCGCTCGGCGGCCTGGGCGGCCTCGATCGCGGCGACGCTGTCCTGCGGGCGGGCGAGCATCCCGCGCTCGATCAGCGGCTGCAGGATGCCGCGCAGCTTGATCAGCAGCCACGACCAGCGCGGCGCGTAGGTGACGCGCAGCCGGCCGCTGACGCCGCGCTCGATCGCCTCGCCCGCGGCGCTGAGCGGGATCGGCTTGGTCATGAAGCCCGGGCCGGCCTGGCGCGACAGCACGGCGGCGGGATGGGCGAAGGCGTCGCGGACCATGTCGGTGTCGATGAAGCCGAAGTAGGCGACGCCGACCTTCGTCCCCGTGTGGGCGAGCTCCATCCGCAGGGCGTCGCCGAAGGCCTCCACGCCGGACTTGGCCATCGTGTACGGCCCCATCATCGGCAGGTGCACGACGGCCGACATGGAGGAGATGAGCAGGACGTAGCCCTGGCGCTCGGTGACCTGGGCGACCGTCGCCCGGACCGTCCGCCAGACGCCGAGCAGGTTGACCTCGACGACGCGCTCGAAGTCCTCGACGGCCATCCCGGCGATCGTCCCGACGTTCGACACGCCCGCGTTGGCGATCACCACGTCGATCCCGCCGAACCGCGCGACCGCGCCGTCGACGGCGGCCGCGAGCTGCTCGGGATCGGTGACGTCGGCGTGGAAGGCCGCGGCGCGGTCGCCGGACGGGCCGTTGAGCTCGGCCGCGCGCGCGTCGAGCTCCTCGGGCTCCAGGCCCACGAGCGCGACCATCGCGCCGCGCGCGTATAGCCGCCGCGCGGCCTCGAAGCCGATCCCGCGCGCCGCGCCGGTGATGAACGCGACCTTGCCGCGCACCTCGTAGGTCTCTCCGCCAGGCATGCGCGGGATCGTACGGAGCGTCGCGCTATCTGGTGTTGTCCTGGATCAGCTGCGTCAGGTCGTTGATGACCTGATCGGCGTTGTCGTGGACGACCTGGCGCAGCTGCACCGAGCTCTTGCCCGGCGAGATCGCCAGGTAGGCCGCGGCGCCCGCGCCGGCGAGGACCGCCAGCAGCAGCAGGAAGGTGAGGAAGCGCCGGAACGCGCCGCGGCGGCGCTTGGCCGGACGGCGCGGCGGCGGCGCGCCCTG
>JAOPZD010000260.1 GCA_025964295.1 Conexibacter sp. | reverse complement strand
GCGCGGGCTCGCGCTCGGGCGCCAAGGACCGCGCGCGGTTCGAGGGCGGCCAGATGCCGATCCACATGCGGATGCGCAAGCTGCGCGGTCCGCACATGAAGAAGTCGATGCCGTTCGAGATGTTCCGCACGCACACGCAGGGCGTGAACGTGCAGGACCTCGAGGCGCGCTTCGACAAGGGCGCCGAGGTCACGCTGGACGCGCTGAAGGCGTCCGGGCTGGCCAAGAAGAGCGACGTGCCGGTCAAGATCCTCGCCAAGGGCGAGATCACCAAGCCGCTGACCGTCCACGCCCACAAGTTCTCCGCGTCCGCCAAGGAGGCCATCGAGGCCGCCGGCGGCACGGTCGTGGTGGTCGGGTCCTAGCCGCTTCGGCACCATCTGACGTCGGCTTCGAGGGCCCCGGGCGACCGGGGCCCTCGGCCGTCGGTTACCCTCTCCGTCTCCATGCTCTCGACCATCCTGAGTGCGTTCACCGTCCCGGATATCCGCAAGAAGCTCGCCTTCACGGCGCTGCTGCTCGCGCTCTACCGCCTCGGCTCCCACATCCCCGTTCCGGGCATCAACGTCCAGGCCGTCGACGACATCCAGTCGCAGTTCGGCGGCGGGGGCATCCTCAACCTGCTGAACTCGTTCTCCGGCGGCGGCCTCAGCCGCATCGCGCTGTTCGCGCTGGGGATCATGCCCTACATCACGGCGAGCATCATCCTGCAGCTGCTCACCGTGGTCGTGCCGTCCCTGGAGAAGCTCTCCAAGGAGGGCGAGGTCGGCCAGGCGCGCATCACGCAGTACACGCGCTACCTCACGGTCGGCCTGGCCTTCGCGCAGTCCATCGGCTACGTCTTCCTCTTCAAGTCCTTCAGCGCGAGCGCCGGCGAGAAGGTCATCTCGAACTTCGACACGCCGCACGTCTTCCTGATCGTGGTCTCGCTGACGGCGGGCACGATCCTGCTGATGTGGATGGGCGAGCTGATCACCCAGCGCGGCATCGGCAACGGCATCTCGCTGATGATCTTCGCGTCGATCGTCTCGCGCCTGCCCGGCGGCATCTCGTCCTGGTGGAACAACCCGGACCAGGTCTTCGTCGTGATCATGCCGTTCCTGGCGCTGGGCGTCGTCTGCTCGATCGTCTTCATCCAGGAGGGCCAGCGCCGCATCCCGGTCCAGTACGCCAAGCGCGTCATCGGCCGGCGGATGAGCGGCGGCGGCCAGACCTACCTGCCGCTGCGCGTGAACATGGCCGGCGTCATCCCGGTCATCTTCGCCGCGTCGATCATGGCCTTCCCGCCCACGGTCGGCCAGCTGATCAACACGCCGTTCACGCACAACGTCGCCAGCTTCCTGAACCCGGGCAAGGCGCCGTACGTCATCGGCGAGTCGATCTTCATCATCCTGTTCACGTACTTCTACACCGCGGTCACGTTCAACCCGGTGGACCAGGCGGAGAACCTGAAGAAGTACGGCGGGTTCATCCCGGGGGTCAGACCCGGTCGGCCGACGGCCGAGTTCCTCGATCGCATCCTCGCGCGCCTGACGTTCCCCGGCGCGCTGTACCTGGCGGCGGTCGCGGCGCTGCCGACGATCGTCATCGCCGCCACGGGCGCGACGCAGTCGTTCCAGTTCGGCGGAACGTCGCTGCTGATCGTCATCGGCGTGGCCCTCGACACGATGAAGCAACTCGAGGCCCAGCTGATGATGCGCAACTACGAAGGCTTCCTCAAGTAGGATGCCCGACCTTCCCGGGACCGGCGGCCTCGACGCCCCGGTCCGCAAGGAGCGTGCGATCGCCCCCGTGTCCGAACTGAACCTCATCCTGGTTGGTCCTCCTGGCGCCGGAAAGGGCACGCAGGCCGAGCGGATCACGCAGGACTTCGGCCTGCCCTACTTCGCGACGGGCAACATCCTGCGCGCCGCGGTCGCCGACGGCACCGAGCTGGGCCGCAAGGCCAAGGAGTACATGGACGCGGGCAACCTCGTCCCCGACGAGCTGATCGTCGGCGTGCTGCTGGAGGCCCTGGAGGGCGAGGCCGCCAGCGAGGGCTTCCTGCTCGACGGCTTCCCGCGCAAGATCACGCAGGCCGACGCGCTCAACGAGGCGCTGGAGAAGGTCGGCCGCAAGCTCACCGCGGTGCTGCTCATCGACGTGCCCGACGAGGAGGTCATCCGGCGCCTCTCCGGCCGGCGCACCTGCTCGAAGAACGGGCACACCTACCACGTCGAGTTCGACCCGCCCAAGCACGAGGGCGTCTGCGACCAGGACGGCTCCAAGCTGATCCAGCGCGACGACGACAAGCCCGAGACGATCAGCAAGCGCCTCGCCGTCTACCACGAGGAGACCGAGCCGCTCGTGGACTACTACGAGAGCCGCGACCTGCTGCGTCGCTTCGACGGCTCGCGCACGCCGACCGAGGTCCATGACCACATCCGGGCGACGATCGCGACGCTGCGCCTCGAAGACGAGCTGTAGCCTCGTCGACCGTCGTGATCATCAAGAAGTCCCCCGCCGAGATCGACAAGATGGCCGCCGCGGGCGCCATCCACGCCCGGACGATGAAGCTGATCGCCGGCAAGATCCGCGAGGGCGTCAGCACCGCCGAGCTCGACCAGGCGGCCGAGAAGTACATCCGCTCCCAGGGCGGGGTCCCGTCGTTCAAGGGCTACCGGGGCTTCACCGGCTCGATCTGCGCGTCGCCGAACGCCATGGTCGTCCACGGCATCCCGGGCCCCTACCGGCTGGGGCGCGGCGACGTGATCTCGATCGACATCGGGGTCACCTACGACGGCTGGGTCGCCGACGGCGCGGTGACGTTCCCGGTCGGGCCGGTCACGCCGGTGGCCGAGAAGCTGCTCGACGTCACGCGGCGCTCGCTCTTCGACGCCGTCGAGGCCTGCCGCCCGGGCAACCACCTGGGCGACGTGTCGCACGCGGTGCAGAAGACCGTGGAGTCCGAGGGGCTCTCGGTGGTCCGCTCGCTGGTCGGCCACGGCATCGGCCGCGACATGCACGAGGACCCGCAGATCCCCAACTACGGCAATGCGGGCTCGGGCCCGCTGCTGGAGCCGGGCATGGTCCTGGCGGTCGAGCCGATGACCACGGCCGGGCGCCACATGGTGCGCATGGGCGACGACGGCTGGGCGATCTACTCCCAGGACGGGTCGCTGGCGGCGCACTTCGAGTTCACGATCGCCGTCACGCCGGAGGGGCCGCGGATCCTCAACCCGTGGCACGAGGGCGACGGCGCGCTGTAGCGGCGCCGCGCGGAAAACCGGTCGCTTGCAGGGCGTCCGACCACCGTTCGTTCGCCACCAGACGGCGCGCAAGCGCCTTTGCTATCTTCAACTGTCCGCGCGTGCGCACTGCCCCTGCGTGCGCGCCATCCGTGACGTAGCAGCGGCTGCTCCCGCGGCAGCCAGAGCGCGTCACCGGGCCAAACTCTTGGAAAGGGACCATGAAGGTACGACCGTCGGTCAAGCCGATGTGCGAGAAGTGCAAGGTCATCCGCCGCAACGGCGCTGTCCTCGTGATCTGTTCCAACCCCCGCCACAAGCAGCGGCAGGGCTGAGACATGGCACGCATCTCCGGCATCAACATCCCGCTGAACAAGCGGATCGAGATTGGCCTCACCTACATCTACGGCATCGGCCGTTCGGGTGCCAACGAGATCCTGAACTCCACGGGCATCGATCGCGACACCAAGGTCCGCGATCTGACCGAGGAGCAGGTCGCGAAGCTGCGCGACCACATCGACAACGACGTCGTCGTCGAGGGTGATCTCCGGCGCGAGCGGAACCAGTCCGTGAAGCGCCTGATGGAGATCGGCTGCTACCGCGGTCTCCGTCACCGTCGCAACCTGCCCGTCCGCGGCCAGAAGACCACGACCAACGCCCGCACGCGCAAGGGTCCCAAGCGCATGTCGATCGCCGGCAAGAAGACGGCAGGCAAGAAGTAGTGAGTCCCGCTCCCCGCCGCCCGCAGCGCGGCC
>JAOPZD010000509.1 GCA_025964295.1 Conexibacter sp. | reverse complement strand
GCGCCGCCGCAGCGCTGCTCGCCGCCAACGGCCGCCCGAGCGGGCGTTCAGCCGCCGGCGACGGCCGGCAGGATCTGGATCTCGCCGCCGTCCTTGACCGGCGTGGAGAGGCCGTCGCCGAAGCGGACGTCCTCGCCGTCGACGTAGACGTTGACGAAGCGCCGCAGGCCGCCGTCGCCGTCGGAGAGCGAGTCGCGCAGCTCGGGGTGCTCGGCGTAGAGCGCCTCGAGCGCGGCGCCGACGGTGTCGCCCTCGACGCCGATCTTCGACGCGCCGCCGGCGGCGGCGCGCAGCTGCGTGGGCAGCTTGACCGTCACGGCCGCCATCAGGCGCTGACCCCGGCCAGCACCTCGTTCTCGAAGGCCGAGAACTTGGGCTCGATCTCGTAGGCCTCGAACGTGTCGCGGACCGCGTCGAGCGTCTTGAGGCCGTCGCCGGTGATGACCAGCACGACCTGCTCGTCGGGGTCGATGTCGCCGCGGTCGGCGAGCTTGGCCAGCGTCGCGGTGGTCACGCCGCCGGCGGTCTCGGTGAAGATGCCCGTCGTCTCGGCCAGCAGGCGGATGCCCGCCTTGATCTCCTCGTCGGTGACCGAGTCGATGCCGCCGCCGGAGCGGTTGGCCAGCTCGACCGCGTAGGGGCCGTCGGCCGGGTTGCCGATGGCCAGCGACTTGGCGATCGTGTCGGGCTTGACCGGCTTGCAGACGTCGGTGCCCGCGGCGAACGCGGTGGCGACCGGCGAGCAGCCCAGCGCCTGGGCGCCGTTCATCGTGGGCGTCTCGCCCTCGATCAGGCCCAGCTCGCGCCACTCGTCGAAGCCCTTGGCGATCTTGGTGTACAACGATCCGCTGGCGATCGGCGCGACGATCCGGTCCGGCGTGCGGAACCCGAGCTGCTCGGCGATCTCGTAGGCCAGGGTCTTGGAGCCCTCGGCGTAGTAGGGGCGCATGTTGACGTTGACGAACGCCCACGACTCCTGCTCGCCCGACACCTCGGTGCACAGGCGGTTGACGTCGTCGTAGTTGCCGCGGACCTTGATCAGGTTGGTGCCGTACACCCCGGTCGCGAGGATCTTCTGCTCCTCGAGGTCGGCCGGGATGAACACGTAGGACGGCATCCCCAGCGCGGCGGCCGCGGCGGCGACCGCGTTGGCGAGGTTGCCCGTCGAGGCGCAGGCCAGCGTGTCGAAGCCCAGCTCCCGCGCGCGGGCGGCCGCGACGGAGACGACGCGGTCCTTGAAGGAGTGCGTGGGGTTGTGCGCGTCGTTCTTGACCCAGACCTCCTTGAGGCCCAGGCGCTCGGCGAGGCGGTCGGCGCGCACGAGCGGCGTGCAGCCGGCGGGCAGGCCGACCCGTGAGAGGATCTTCGCGCTCGGGCCCGGCTGGCCGTCGACCAGCGGCAGGAAGTCGACGTAGCGCCAGATGTTCTGGGGGCCGGAGGTGATGCGGCGGCGCAGCGAGGCGACGTCGTCGGCGAGCAGGCTGTGGTCGTACTTGGCCTCAAGCGGGCCGAAGCACTTGGTGCAGACGTACTGCGCGGTGAGCTCGTACTCGGCGCCGCACTCGCGACAAGCCAGGTTCGTGACAGCCATGTAGGGAACTCCTCGGGTCTTCGTCGGGGGTGCTTATGTGTGACGAAGAAGCGGCTTCCTACGCCACACGTCTCCAGGAATTGGCACCTTCCCGCCTAAGCGGGGGTTGCCGGGGTTTCATCGGGCCAGTCCCTCCACCCCTCTGGACGTGTACAGCTATGTCGTCGGAACGATAGCAGTAGGACTTGAGGTCGCAACCGATAGACTGCTTCTCATCGTGATCCCGTCCGTCGACGAGCCCTTCAGTCGCCATGCCGAGGCTGCCCCGCCCGCCTCTGCGTCGCGCTGCCCGCTCTCGCGCGGACGGCATCGCGCACGTCGTCGAGCCTGACACCCCGAACGTCGAGGTCGTCGAGGCCGAGGGCCTGCGCTGGTTCAACATCGAGCGCCCCCGCCAGATCGACCGCGCGTGGCTCGAGGAGCACTTCGACTTCCACCCGCTGGACTACGAGGACGTCTTCTCGCGCAACCAGCGCCCGAAGGTCGACGAGTACGAGGGCTACCTCTTCATCGTCCTGCACTTCCCCGTCTTCGACAAGCGAGTCAACCGCCTCAACGCGGCCGAGCTCGACATCTTCGTCGGGCCGGACTTCCTCATCACGCTGCCCAACGAGGCGCTCGCGCCGCTGCAGTACGTCTTCGACCGCTGCCGCACCAGCGAGGACGTCCGCGAGGACATGTTCAACAAGGGCGCCGGCTACTTGTTGTACAAGGTGGTCGACGCGTGCGTGGACGCCTCGTTCCCGATGCTGCGCAAGATGGGGCTCAAGCTCGAGCGCCTCGAGCAGGCGATCTTCGACGAGGAGGCCAACCGGGAGATCGTCCGCGACCTCTCCAACGCCAAGCAGGAGATCATCAACTTCCGCAAGATCGTCCGGCCGCAGCGCACGGCGCTGAAGGACCTCGAGCGCACCAAGCGCTACGTGACGGGCGAGCTGGACATCTACTTCGACGACATCAACGACGCGTCGGAGCGGATCTGGGACATGCTCGAGAACTTCAAGGAGGTGATCGAGGGCCTCGAGACCACCAACGAGTCCGTGCTCTCGCACCGCCTGAACGACTCGATCCGCGTGCTGACGGCGTTCAGCGTGATCATGCTGCCGCTGACGCTGATCGCGTCGGTGCTCGGGATGAACGTCGGCGTCCCGGGCCAGGGCTCGATCCACGCGTTCTGGGTGACCATCGCGGTGATGGTGTCGGTGCTCGTCGGCATGATCCTGTGGTTCCGCAAGCGCGGCTGGCTGTAGGCCGATTCCGCGTGCCGCGCGCCCGCGCCCGACGGTCGCCGACGCGCTTCACGTGCCAGAGGCACGCCGCCGCTGCGCCGGCGACGTCAGCCACG
>JAOPZD010000190.1 GCA_025964295.1 Conexibacter sp. | reverse complement strand
TCCGCGCCCCGGGCGGCGAGCCCGTCGCGCTGCCGGCCGGCGTCGCGACGCTGCCGACCGGCACGCGGGTCGACACCCGCGCCGGCGCCGTGGACCTCACCAGCGCCAGGGACGCGAACGGCACCACGCAGACCGGCCGCTTCTCGGGCGGCGTCTTCGAGGTCCGTCAATCCCCCGGCGGCCGCGGGCTGACGCAGCTCGTCCTCGTCGGCGGCCACTGGGGCGCCTGCGCCACCAACGCCTACGTCAAGCGCTCGGCCAAGCGGCGCAAGCCGATCCGCCGGCTCTGGGGCAGCGACGACCACGGCCGCTTCCAGACCCGCGGCGGCGGCTCGGTCGCCACCGTCCGCGGCACCCGCTGGCTGACCGAGGACTTCTGCGACGGCACCCGCACGACGGTCGCCGCGGGCGCCGTCGCCGTGCGCAGCCGACGCACCGGCAAGACCGTCCTGGTCGGCGCCGGCCACCGCCGCTTCGTCGCGCGCTGACGTCGCCCGGCGCGCCACGTCGCGTCCTGGCCGGCCGGCCAATACGATCCCGCGCGGTGTCGCTGCGCGTCCTTGTCGTCTCGTGGGAGTACCCGCCGATCGTCGAAGGCGGGCTGGCGCGGGCTGTCCGCAAGCTCAGCGAGTCGCTGCTGCTGCTCGTCGAGGACGTCGAGGTCCACGTCCTGACGCGCGCGGGGGAGCACGGGCCGCTGGACGAGGTCCGCCACGGCGTGCACGTCCACCGCGTGCGCGAGCCCCACTACCCGACCGCGCTGCCGGAGTTCGTGCAGTGGGTGGGGCGGATGAACCACGACCTGCTCGAGCGCGGGCGCGCGCTGGCCGAGGAGCTCGACTTCGACCTCGTCCACGGCCACGACTGGCTCGTCGCGGTCGCCGCCAAGCGGCTGGCCGACCGCATCGGCGTCCCGTTCGTGACGACCGTCCACGCCACCGAGCACGGCCGCCACCAGGGCTGGGTCCACAAGCCGCCGCAGTCCGACATCCACCGCACCGAGCGCTGGATGGTCCACGTCGCCGACCAGGTGCTCGTCTGCTCGCACTACATGCGCGGCCACGTCGCCGACGTGTTCGGCATCGACGAGGAGCGCGTGGTCGTCGCGCCCAACGGCATCGACCCGACCGACCTGCAGCCGGTCCAGGACCTCGCGTCGCTGCGCGCGAAGTTCGCGGCGCCGGACGAGAAGCTCGTCCTGCTCGTCGGGCGCCTCGTCTACGAGAAGGGCTTCCAGCACGCGCTCGAGGCGCTGGCCGGCCGCGACGGCGTGATCGAGCGCGTCGGTGGCGTCCGGTTCCTGGTCGCCGGCTCGGGCACGCACGAGTGGGAGCTCAAGGACCAGGCGCGCCGCCTCGGGCTGACCGGGCACGGCACGTTCATGGGGTGGATCGGCGACGACGTCCTGCACTCGCTCTACCGGATCGCCGACCTCACGGTCGTCCCGTCGATCTACGAGCCGTTCGGCCTCGTCGCGCTGGAGGCCATGGCGTCGGGCTGCCCGTGCATCGTGGCCGACACCGGCGGGCTGCGCGAGGTCGTGCCCAACGAGCGCGTCGGCCTGCGCTTCACGGCCAAGGACCCGCGGTCGCTGGGCCGGATGATGGAGCGCGTGCTCACCGACGACGCGCTGCGCGACCGGCTCGTCGCCGAGGCCTCCGAGCACGTCCTGCGCTTCGACTGGAACGACGTCGCGCGCCAGACGCACGCCGCCTACCGGGCGCTGCTGGGCGACGCCGCGCCCGCCACGGCGCGCCGCTAGCGCGTCGTCCGCGACGCGGTCGCGGGCTTGGAGCGGTTGTTCTTGATGTCGGTCGCGACGAGCGAGAACGTCTGCTTGCCCTTGCGCAGCTTCGGCGTCGTGATCTTGTAGGTCCCGGCGCTGAGCAGGACGGTCTTGAGGCGGTGCAGGACCGTCTTGGTGCAGCGCTTGCGCTGGTGCCTGACCTTGCAGGTCGTGCGGTAGGCGGTCGTGACGGTGCCCTCGACGCCGCGGATGCCCGAGCTGGGCGCCGGGTCGGTGACGCGGACGTCGAGGATGCACAGCGTCCGCGCGCAGCGGAGCTTGAGCAGGTGGGCGGTCGGCGCGGTCTGATCCGGCGCGGGGACCGCGACCGACGGCAGCGGCGCAGCCGTCGGGGGGACGGGCGCCGCGTTGCCGGCCGAGAGGATCGTCACCGGCGCCGACTGCGCCTGGGCGCTGCCCGTCAGGCCCCAGGCGACGACGACGCACGAGACGTTCGCCCCGACCAGGCCGCTGCCCAGGAACATCGTGGTGCTGCCCCGCAGGACGGTCGAGCCGCCCGCGACCCAGGCGACGTCGTAGGCGTAGGCGTTCTGCCACGTGCCCAGGCCGCAGGTCAGCACGTTGCCGGGCTTGGGCGTGCCGTTCACGGTCGGCGGGCCGGCGTTGACCGGGGCGCTGACGGTGTAGCCGACGCCGCGCTGGGTCAGGAAGTCGTGGATCGACGGGCTGGCGACGCGCGCGTAGTAGCCGGGGAAGCCCTCCCACGCGCAGCCGGCGCCGCCGGTGACGATGCCCGCGAGCTTCCAGACGCCGCCGGCCTGGACGGCCAGCGGGCCGCCGCTGTCGCCCTGGCATGCGTCGAGGTCGGCCTGGCCGGCGCAGAGCAGCAGGTTGTCGTCGAACGGCTGGTAGACCGATGGGCAGCCGCCGTTGACGTGCAGCGTCGAGGCGACCTGGAGGTCGTCGACGGGGTGGGGGACCGTGACGTCGTCGTAGGGCGAGCGCGGCTGGTTCGAGCCCCAGCCGCTGAGGCGCAGGTTGTCGCCGGCCGCGGGGCGGTAGCCGAGGTCGGTCAGCGCGATCGGCTGGACGGTCGCGTCCAGCGCGAAGCCTGGGCCGGCGAGCGTGAGGACGGCGGCGTCGCCGGTCTGCCGGTCGGGGTCGTAGGCGGGGTTGACGCTGACGCCGACGACCGCGGGGTGCTGGCCGGCGGAGAAGCGGTTGGTGATCCCGGCGTGGACGGCGATCGAGGACGGCGCGGTGATCGTCATCGACTGCTCGTCGTAGACGCAGTGCGCGGCCGTGACGACGTGGGTGGGATCGAGGATCGCGCCGCCGCAGAGGTAGCTGCCGGGTAGGACGAGCACCTGCCACGGGACGTCGGTGGTCGTGGCGTTGACGCCGCCGATGAGGCGGTTGGTCGCCGTCGCGGCCGAGGCCGTCGCCGGGACGACCGCGAGCAGGGTCACGAGCAGGGGAAGGACAGGCGCGAGGACGCGTCGCATGGCCCTTTCAACGGCACCGGTGCGGAGGAACTTGAGCGGTGGCCGATGCCTTCTGGCCGCCGCCCTCCGCGGACAAAACGAGGAAAGTCGACTGAGATTGTGTAGAATTGCCGTCGATGGCCGATCTCACGGGCACCATGGTCGCCACAGACGTCCACCAGCACCTCTGGCCCGAGGCCTTCGTCGCCGCGCTGTCCGGCCGCTCGGCGGCGCCCGCCGTCCGCCGCGACGGGCGCCGCGGCTGGGTCATCCG
>JAOPZD010000167.1 GCA_025964295.1 Conexibacter sp. | reverse complement strand
CGGACGTGCTGGGGCCGGTGCTCCGGGTGGTCATCCTGGTGGCGGCGTTGACGGGGTTGCGCCAGTCCGAGCTGCTGGGGCTGCGGTGGCGCGATGTCGATTGGGAGGCGCAGCGCATCCGCGTGCGCAACACCTTCGTGCGCGGTGAGCACTCGGGGGAGGGCAAGTCGGACCTTTCGACGAGACGCTCGGTTCCGATGGCCGATCTGGTCGCAGACGCTCTGCGCGCCTGGCGGCAGCGCTCGAACTACGCGACGGCCGATGATCTCGTCTTCGCCCATCCGGAGACGGGCCGGCCGGTGGACCGCACGAAGGTGAGCCGCCGGTTTAGGCAGGCGTGCAGCGACGCGGGGGTGCGGGTGATCCCGTTCAAGAACTTGCGCCACACGTTCGCGACGCGGTTGGCGGCCTCGGGGCAGCCGCTGCGCTCGATCCAGGAGTTCCTCGGCCACGCTGATTCCAAGACCACCCAGATCTACGCGCACTACGCGCCGTCTGAGCACGAGGTCGACATGGTCAACCAGGCGTTCGCCGAAGACGACGATGGATAGCCGCGATCGTCGACGCGACGTTAGGGCCGAGGGCGATGGCCCATCCCAGCGGAGATCACCCGCCGAGGTATCCCACCGGCGTGGCCGCGCTCATCGAACGCGGCACGCTGATCCCGGCTCGCCGGTGTCTGTCGGAGGTCCTGAGAGTGCGTCCGCCGCTCAAGCTCCAGCGGCGACCTGTGACGGCAGCGCGGGGGTTGGACGAGCAGCGCCGGGACCGGGACTGACCGCGGGGACCGTGGGCCTGAGCGGCCTGATGGTGCGCTCTCCTGAGCGCGATACTCGATCAGGTATGATGACGGGCATGGACGCCACGGTCCTCCTTCGCGACACCCGCATGCGCGCGGGTCTCTCACAGGCCGCGTTGGCCGAGGCGGCGGGAACGTCGCAGTCGGCCATCGCGCGCTACGAGACAGGGGCGGCGCAGCCGTCGCTGACGACGCTCGAGCGGCTGCTCGCGGCCTGCGGTCAGCGGCTGGCGCTGCGCGCGGTGCCGACTGCGCGGCTGATCGGGGTCAACGGGTCGGTCGTGCGGCGTCATCGCCGCGAACTGCTGGAGGTCGCGCGCCGCTATGGGGCACGCAACGTGCGGGTCTTCGGATCGACCGCGCGCGGGGAAGCCGGCCCGGACAGCGACGTCGACCTGCTCGTGGACCTGGAGCCGGGGCGGACGCTGCTTGACCTCGTCGCGCTGCGGCGCGAGGCCAGTGCGCTGCTGGGCCTGAAGGTTGACGTTGCCACGTTCGACACCCTGCGCGATGCCGTGCGGGTGGAGGCCCAACGGGACGCGGTGCCGGTGTGAGCCGCGAGGACCGCGAGCGCCTGTTCGACATCGTCGAGGCGCTCGAGGCGATCCGCGACTACGTCGGTGGCAGCCTGGAGGAGCCGGCGATCGACAGCGCCATCGTGCTGGACGCGGTCCTGTTTCGGCTGGTCGTCATCGGCGAGGCAGCCAAGCACATCAGCTCCGAGCGTCTCGAAGACGCACCGGACATCCGCTGGCGCGATATCGCTGGGCTGCGCGACATCATCGCCCACGAGTACTTTCGCATCCAGAAGCAGATCATCGAGGACACCGTCCGCCGCGACCTGCCGCAACTGCTTCGCGCGCTGCACGAACTGCTCGCCTGACGCGGGACCGCTCGCGGTTACGAGTCGTGATCGAAGACGCCGGTCGGAGCGACGGATTGCTGCGAACATTCAACGATGAAGTTCGCCGCGATTGCACCCGTGCTTCGCGCCGTCGCAATGTCGGCGGCCGCCGCAGAAGCGCTCGATCCTCTGGCGGTCGCCACCGAGCTCGGCCGTAACCCGGACGCGGTCGCTGAGGATCTGCATTGGCTCGACGCCGCCGGGCTGATCCATCTCGGCGACGACGAGCAGGGGCACGTTCCGCTGCTCCTGCATGCCGGTCACCAGTACCTTGTTTCGCGAGGTGACGTCGGCAACGACGTCCTCTTCTACCTGCCGTCGGTCATCGACGACCTCCACGCGCGAGCCGCGTTGGCGAGTGCGGCTAACCAGCTGACTGACGAGTTCCGCGAGGCCGTCACCAACGGGCAAGCGACTTCGGTGGCCCACCGCGTCGTGCCGCCCGCATTCGCCGGTGCGGTAAACGAGTCGTTGGCCATCAACTTGTTCGCCGCCACGGTGGCGCTGACGTGTCGTCTTGGTCTGCAAGAGGCGGCAGGTTGCCTGGCCGAGGAGATCGTCGCGGTCGAGCTGCTGACCATCGCGAGAGGCGATCTCGAGGCGCAGCTCGGCAGCGGCCTCCTGAGCGCCGACGAGGCAGAGCACGCCAGAGACGAACTCAGAGGACTCTTCGAGCTCTTCGAGGATGCCGATGTGCTCGACCTGTTCGACATGTTCGAGCCGGCAGACGCCGCCCTTGCCGGACACGACTCCATCAGCCAGCAGATGGGCAAGGTCGATCAACGACACGAGGCGTGGTTTCAGCCCTTCGGCGGCGTGAACGCGAACGGCTACTACCGACCGCGAGACAACGGGAACAGCGGCGGATTCCTGCCTCCTGTATGAACCCCGCCGAGTTAGGGGAGTCCAAGCGGCGCTGAGGTGAGTGGCGCGCCATCGCGCTGCTGCGGGCCGACGAGTTCCAGCCTCGCCCGCTGTTTTCCCTGTTAGGCAACCTCGACGATGCGTTAAGCCAGGCGACCGAGGTGCTGGTTGCGGCGGTGGCGGGCTCTTATCGACCGAGGGGGCTCGCCCGATCGTGTAGATCATCTTTACCGCGATGCCGTTTGTGGACTAGTGTGCGGAATTCTGGAGTCGTGCGCGTCTGTCGGAGCGCGCCCAGTTCTCGCGCACAGCAAATGGACAGCACAGACCGTTCTCAGGGCGTCGCCCACGACCCGCGTCGGCACCTATCGCTTCAAACCGCCCCAGTCGACGACTCGGGGACTGGAACCCAGGACCGGTACCACTACCAGCACCACTGCACCGCTCGCCTCGTCTTCGCAATGCTCGGCGCGCCCGACGTCACGCTCGTGGTCTGCGAGACCCATGAGGACGCGATGGTGTTCTACGACGACGGCATCGTCGAGCTTGTCTCGATCAAGCATCGGGACGACCAGGTACTTCCGCTCGGTCCGCTGCGTGAGGCGCTCGTGGGATTGTTCAGACGGTGGCAACGACTTGGCCGCGAGCCTCGCTGCCGATTGATGACGAACGCAAAGCCGGTTGCTGGCAAGGCGAAAGCAGCAGGACTCATCGAGGCCTGTCACGACCGTCGGCCAGACGCGTGGATCCAAAAGGTCCAAACGTGGACGGAGAGCGAAGACGCCGAGGAGGTGAGGGCGTTCCTGACGGGCTTCTCGGCGGACGAGCCGACGGGCGCGCGGCAACACATCGGGGCGATCAACTTGCAGGACCTCGTCCGTCCCTCTCTTGCTGCGGCCAACCTCGCCGCGACCGACGCCGAGGTCGCGTATGAGCGCGTGTTGGGGTTGATCGCTCGGTGCAATCGCGACGAGCCCGTCGATGGCACTGCGTTACTGAGATACCTCGCGGACCCCGAGCGCGCGTCATTGACCGTCCGAGCGCAGGATCGGATCGGCCGCCGGGCGATCGATCGCCAGCGGTTGCATGAGGCGCTACTCGAGCCTGTCATTCCGAAGCCGCGCGCTCAGCTCAGCTTCGACGATGTTCCACGGCGCGACGAGTCAACGCTGGAGCGGAAGCTAGTGCTTGGTGGCTTCGGACCGACGACGGTCAACGCCGCGCAATTGCTGCGCGCGAACTGGGAGGCGCTGGAGACCCGGTGGCGCACCGGGGCGCCCGGGGGCGACCCGGCGTTTGCGGACCTTCGTGTCCGCGCTCTGGCTGCTGCGGCGCGGGCTGAACGCGCAACGCACAACGAGGCGGCCGCGTACGGGGAAGCGATGCACGAGGTCGTTGAGCGAGACTTCACGGTTGATGGCTTGAAGCACAAGCCGCAGTTTGCGCTCACCGACGAGCATCTCCTCGGTCTGATCTACGAGCTCACGGACGAGTGTCGCGTCTGGTGGTCGGCGAGGCAGGAGCTGTGACGCTCCTCGAGGACACCCCACAGGATGCACTCGTGGTTCCTGCGGCACGCGTGTTGCTGCTCCTCGTTGCGTTCAGCGGACGGTGGTCCGACGGGCTCTCGGTTGCTGACATCTCGCGCGTTGACTTCCTCCTTCGTCACCCGCCGCTCTTAGCGCGGCTCGCGGTCGAGAGCGGAAGGCCGCTTGAACCTTCGCTGCTGCCAACTCACAGCGAACAACTCATCGCTGAGCACGCGGCACTTCATCTTCGCTACGGACCGTGGGACGAGCGGTACCGCCTAGTCATCGGCCGGCTCCTCGCTCTCGGCCTCGTCCGGCCTTCTGACGATCTCGTTCGCTTCGAGGTGACGAGCCTGGCTCGATCGCTGGCGAAGAAGCTGCGTGCGCGAGGCTGGGAGCGGGTCGCGCTGCACGCCACGGCAGCGGCACGGCTCCTCGGTGACCAAGATCTTGGCCCGACGATCGAACGGCTCGTCGCGGCATGAGTACGTTCCGGCTCCGTCGGCTTCGCGTGATCCGCGAGGACGGTGATCAGGCTTGGGCCTTCAGTACCGGCGTCACAGTCTTCGTAGGACCGGTGGGAGTCGGGAAGACGTCGTTGCTCGAGCTGATCAAGTACAGCCTCGGCGGCAACGGCGTCCTGAGCCAGGCCGTCCGCAACACGACCATCCGGGTCGCCGCGATGGTCGAGCTCGAGAGCGGCACGTTCGAGCTTTCACGGACGATTGGGCCCGACAGTCAGTTCGTGACGATCGCTCTCGGTGACGAGCGCGTGCGCAAGCTACCTATCCGCGCTCGGGCCGATCGCCAGACGATCTCCGACTGGCTCCTCGACAATGCAGGGATCCCTCGCGTGCGACTGAGCCGAACGCGATCCCGGCGAAGTGCGTCGGCGAAGCGATACGCGCGGGTCGGTTTCGGCGACATCTATCGGTACATGTATCTCGACCAGTCGGAGATCGATCGCTCCACCGTCCTGCACTCCGACAAGGTCCTCAACAACAACCGGATGCGTGCGTTCGAGGTCCTCTACGGCCTGACCGGACCCGAGATTGCCGAACTCGAAGCCGAGATCCATCTCTTGGAGGAAGCGGCTGCGAAGCAGCGAGCCAACACGACGGTCGTCGAGGCATTTCTCGATGCCACCGACCCGGGAGGGTCGCTGGCGCAGGCTGAAGCAGAAGCTCGCCAGGTCGATGGTCGAGTGGCCGCCGCGGAGCAGCAACTTGCCCAACTTCGTAGACAAGCGCGAGCTGCCTCGGAGGCCATCTCGGGACTCCGCGAGGATCTCGCGCTGCATGAGCATCGCCTTGAACGAGCACGAGCTCAGCGCGCCGAGCGGTTCGTCCAGACAGATCGCCTGCGACTCGCGCGCGCTGGCGTCGTCGCGGATCATGCTCGCTCTTTGCAGGCGGCGGCCGCGACCGACGTGTTCAGCACATTGAGCTATGAGCAATGCCCGCGATGCTTGCAATTGCTGTCGCTTGATCACGGCCACGAACGTTGCGTCGTATGTGGTCAAAAAGAGCCCGAGCTCGTCACAACCCAGGCGATCGAGGCCGAACGCAGTCGCCTGGAACAGCAGATCATCGAGACAGACGACTTGATCTTTCAGGCAACGCAGGCTGCCGATGATCTCGACCTTGGCATCGTTGAGCTGGACCGTGCTGCAGCGCATATCCGGAACTTGATGGACGAGCGCGCAGCAACTGCCGTGACGCCATTCGTCGAAGAGCTGTCTGCTCTCAGCGCGGAGGCAGCGCGGCTGCACGAGCGCCGCGACGCAGTGCGCGGCCGCATTAGTCGATACGAACACCTCGAAGCGCTTCGCACCGAGACAGCCCGAATCGCGGCTGAGCAGGATCGTAAAGAGGCGCTACTCGCGGAAGCCATCCGAGGCCGCGAAGAGGCACGTCACCGGGTGGGCGACCTGTCAGCGAACTTCACCGACATCCTCGAACGCATCGACCCACCGTGGTACGAGAACTCGCGGATCGACGATCGGACCTACCTGCCGGCCGTCAACGGTGGCCCGCTCGAAGGGAACTCCGCTGGTGTCAAGACGATGATCAACGACGCCTACTACCTCGCGAACCTAACGACGGCGCTGCAGCAGCCGGCGGCGGTACTGCTCCCCGGGTTCCTCATCATCGATTCGCCGCAGAAGAACTTTGGGTCGAACAAAGCAGACCGCGACTCGGGCCGGCGTGTCTACAGCCGCATCGACGTGCTTCGCGCGGAGTACGGCGAGAACGTTCAGATCATCATCGCCGACAACGACCTTCCAACCGAGTTCCGCAAGAACTTCAGAGTCGTCAAGCTGAGCTACGAGAAGCCGCTGCTCGAGGCTGTCGCTCATCCCGGTGAGGGGAAGGTAGAGACCGTCACCGAGGCGATCGAGGCTTCGCGTCCGCGGAGGGTCGCCCGTCGAGCCTGAGCGCGCAGAGTAGGCGTGGCCGTCGACGGCACGGCCGAGTGGGCAGGCGCCGGGCGGTCTCCGGACCGAGGCTGCTGCCGACCAACTTGTCGTTACCACGGCGGCCAGGCCGACCAGGGGGGGGGCGAACCGCCGAAGACGTAGACGGCGGCCGAGCTGTTCGCACCGGCGATAGGCGAGCGCCGACCCCGGCCAGCGCGCGCGACCAAGGCGATGTCGTGGGCGACGGCCGCGGAGTGGGGCGGTTGGCCGACCGCCAGCGGCGCGGGGGTAGGAGACCATCGACGTGATCCGGCCCGCGCTGTAGACCAGGCCGGCGCCGGCCGGCTCGGTGGCGTTGAGGACGAGGCCGCTGGGAAAGCCTGGGTAAGCAGCCGTGCTTAGCGGGTGGTGGCCTCCAAGCAGCACGCGGTAGCGCGCCGGGCCGGCCCGTATGGTTCATGGCTTCGCGAGCTGCTGGACGCGTCCGCGTGTGACACCGAGGCAAAGCGCGATCTGCGCCAAGCTCAGTTTTTGCCGACGGGCTTCGCGGACGGCCGTTGCGCGCGCACGGCGCGAGGCGGCAAGTTGTTCGCCCGCGCTCCGATGGCTCTCCGCCGCGACGGCGAGCCGGGCCAGGACGGCGTCGGCCGTGAGCGCGCTCCGTGCCGCGGCATCGCCGTGGAACCCGGACTCACGGAGGATCTGGGGGATGCGCCCACGGCTGACGCGGGCCGCCTCCGCGAGCGCGCGATGGGACAGCTCGAAGTGCTGCGCCCCACGACGCATCAAGGCGCGGCGGTAGGCCGCTGCGGACTTCGCGTCGCGCGCGGCGACCTGTTCGTCGAGTCCTGCGCCGGCGAGCGAGCCGCGGAAGTCGTTGCGCACGAACTGCGGGGCCCACAGCCCGGCGATCGTCTCGCGGCGGTTGACCCAAGCCGAGGTCGGGAAGCCGCATAGCAAGCCGAGGGTTGGGTGTTGCTGCCGCTCCTGCGTGCGCGCCCAACCGAGCTCTGGGAAACCGCTCGCGTCGGGGAACCTCATGAAGAGAGCCGCGCCCTTCAAGCGCCAATGGTGGCGGTCGAGGGAAGGCTCGAGACGCGGGTCGAGGATCCGGTGGCCGTGCAGCTCCTCGAACGTCACGTCCCGCGCCCCAGGCACGCGGAGCTCGTGCCGGCGTCCGGCTCCTCGCGCATGCACCCAGATGCCATTTACGCGGCGGAAGTCGCCATCGCCGCGACCGAGTACCCAGATGCCGTCGGGGTCCATTTGCCTAGGGAGTCTATACAGGCGGGGCCGATCCCGCTTCAGAGCGTGTTGTAAAATACCTGCAAATCGACACCTTTGGTCGAACGTTTTTCCGTCCGGCCCCGAACTGATTGTCTAGAGGGTGGTAGACGCTCTCGACATCAGGCAGGCGGCGCGTGCTCGGTAACGCACTCGCGTGGGTGTGCCTGGCCGTGTTCGTTGTGCCCGGCTGGTTCGCCGTTCGCGGCTGGAACGTAGGCCGGCAGCGCGCGTCGTCGCAGCCGCTCGCCGAGTGGCTGCCGCTCGCGTTGGCCATCAGCCTCGCGTGGAGCGGCGTCGTGGTCATGAGCAAGGGCGCGGCCGCGGCGGCGGGGCACATCGTGAATGGCTCGCCATCGGTCCGGGTCGGGTCGTGGCTGGTCTTGCTGGCCGTGCTGTGGCTCGCTCCTCTCGGAGCGGGTTGGGGGCTGGGGAGGTGGGCGCGCGCGGGGCAGGAGTCGTGGGTCACGACACTCGTCATGAGGAGCGGCGCCCGGATCATCGGGACGGTCGACCGCGAGACGGCGACCGAGCTCGTGCTCGCCGACATCACGATGGACGGGCGACGGCACGACCGCGTCACGGTCAGCCGGGCCGACGTCGAGCTGCAGCTCGACGGGAGGCCCGACCCCGGGGGTGAGCCGTGGCCGAGCCCGGGTGGTGGCCGCCGACGGCCGTCCGGCAATCGCCGTGTCCACGCGCGGTCGTAAGCCGCGTGCGGGGTCGGGGGTCTCGCGCTGATCCCCGCCGCGGACCGATGCTCGGCGGTCATCGAGCCCGCGGGCGGCTTCCGGGACGACAACCGTCCCGCGGGCGAAGCGGATCCCGTCGACGCGCTGGTGAACTTGTCGCTTGCCCGTCGGTGCAGCGCCGTTTGATGCGCGGCACGACGAGGTTGTCGAGTATGGGACTGCTCGCTACGTGCGCTCGCTCGTCGCCCTTCTCCTCGATGGTCGATCGTTGCGAAGCAACCTTCCTTAGTGCCTGCGACTCCTAGGACGGACGCCGGTCGGTTGGGCGGGCAGATGCAAGCCCGGCGAGACACGGTGACGGCCGCCAGCCGTCTTTGACCATGACCGCTAGCCCGCGGGACGCTCCGATCTATATGGATCGGTCCAGCGTGCGCCTCGACGCAACCGGCGCGAGGTCATTTACGTCCCCGGATCGATTTACGCAAGCCCTCTTCGCGTAGCCAGTCGGACAACCGACCCTTCGAGCTGATCAGCGTCTCAAGATCTTCGCCGTCCATCGCGAAGATGATCCCGCCTTCCTCCTGCACCCGCTTCAGGCGCGTTAGGAACGTTGACGCGAAGCCCGAAAGCGACACGAAGAGACCGATGCGACACAGAGCGCCCCGGTCCTTCATCTTGGACTCGAACACGCGAAGCTCGGGGACTCCCGGCTTCTCAGACCAGTTCTTGCATTCGACAAGGATCAGCGGACTCGACAACGAGTTCCAGAAGGGGTCGCGGAGGTTGTTGGCGACCACTAGATCGATCTCCTCCAACTCGCTGCGCAGGTTCTTTTCGACAACCTGCAACTCGGGCTCTTCCGTTCGAAACAGCGCGTCCACCAATGACTCGAGCGCATCACCGCGAGCGCGGGTGGTGACGTCTGGTGTCGCGCGGAGTGTCTCCAATCGATCCTGGAGGTCAGCTGCGCGCGCGAACCAGAACTCGCGTCCAGCAGCTGCCGTTGAGCCGGCAAGGACAGCGAAAACTCTCTCCAAGACGCGCGCTTCGCCGGCGAGCGTCTCAGAAGACTGAGACCAGTACTTCGCCGCATACTCACGTGCCGAGTCGTTGTCGTTGACGTCTCCCGAGTCCAGCGCGTCCTCGGTAAGGACAAACTCGACGGTGGCAGCGTCCGGCAAAGCGTGCAAGAAGACGCACACGACAAGCGGCCAGACGAGAAGTGGGGCCGTACGGTCTAGTGCGCCGAGTGATTCTGCCGCCCGGACGGCTGCGACAGGATTATCAATCTTGCGCTGCTCACCGTCTCCGACCATGTCGTAGAGCACGTCGAACGACGACTGGAGGTCGCCGCCATACGAAAGGTCAGACAGGAGAGTGATCGACTCTGCCGACTCGTCGGTCCACTGGCGGGCCATCAGCTCTCGAAGGCTGGCGAGATCTTTGCCAGCCGGGAGTTCTTCAAATTCCTTAAGCGCTTTGAGTACCTCGGTATCACTCGGTTCCGGTCCTGTCTTACCGTGACGGAGACGGCCCATCATGATTCCCACTGCTGCTCCGCCGAATCGGATCTCGGCGTATGCCGCCACCGCAGCTCCCCAGCCGAGGCCGGCGCTCTCGAGATTCTTTCGAGCGTTCGCGGCCGATGTGACGAGACGGACGTCAATGAACTGCTCCTCGTCGTCGTCCGGCTCACCGTCCCGAACGAGAAGGTCGTCGAAGCTGAACAGCAGGCGGGGCAGGGCGCCCGCGTGCTTGCGCCACATCAGAACGACGCGATCGTCAACCTGCAGATAGGTATCGAAGCCCATGAACGGTCTGGAAGCCATGAACGGTCTGGAAGCCTAGACCGGCCGGCTCGAGGGGTTGCGTGACGCGCTGTCGCCCGGTCCAATTCCCGGTCCAAATTGAGCGCAACTCACAGCAACTCGCAGACCAGGAACCCTTGCAAACAAAGGGAATCCGCCTGAGCGAAACCCCCTTGCCCTGGCTAGGGGACGGGCCGGTGTGGCAGCACAGTGTTCAGGTCGTTGACGAACGCCAACGTAAGCTCGTCCATTGTCGAGACGTCGCGGCGCGCCGCATCTTGGGCGTCGACCAGCCCAGTTGCTAGAACCGATGCTTGATTTGGGTCTTCGAGCGAAATGGAATCTGCCGGGCTTCGGCCAAACCGAGCCACGAGAGATAACCCGCGAAGGATGGCAGCAACGATCCAATGGTGCGTTGGAATGGGTCTGGGCGCGGGCGGGTCAACGACGACGGCTCGATGCGAAGGCGCTGACTGGCCGAGACGGTCTGGTGCGTTGTGCCTAGCACAGCCTCTTAGCCGCAACCGTCCCAGCAGGCGTGCGACAAGTCAGTTGTCAACGAGGCGGCCGCGCAGCTGAGCGAGTTGGGCGCGTGCCTCGTCGTGTTGTTGAAGGCGTCGGTCCTCGGCTGGCATGCTTTGGTGTAGGACCTCAGCGGCGCGCCGACCAACGTCGGAGAGTGTCCAGCGGGTGATCGCCTCGTCGTCGACATCCAGGAGGCGATAGGCCAAGAGTTCTTCGCGTGCGGCGAGTGGCAGGATGGCCAGCGCAGCGGTGCGCAGATGCGGCGGATGGCCGCCGATCGTTGTCAGGGCGGCGATCGTTTCGTCCTGCAGCGGCCCGATCTGCAGGTCGTTGGCCTCAAGGGCAGCGCGGAGGTCGCGCTGCACGTCGGGGTAGAGCAAATCTACGACGTTCACGCGGCCTCCCGGACAGCGGTATGTGAGCTCATAACGAAACCCTTACGTGCAACAGACCGCCGGTGGAACATCAGCGGGGCAGAAACTTGGCGAAGCGGTCGATGGTTCGTTGGACGGTCATGTGGCTGATGCCGAGGCGCTTGGCGACATCGCGGCTGGAGGGCACCTCGCCGTTACCCTCCGCCAAGGCCAGCCAGGCGGTGACCACGGCGACCGCGCGATGATCGCCGGCATCGGCGGCCGCCCGGAGAGCGTCGCGAAGTCCGCTGTGTGCCACGGCGTGTTCGATGACGGCGGAGAGTTTGTCGTGGTCGTCGCGGCCGACCGTCTGCTCGTCATATTCGACGGCGGGGTGTCGCCGCGCGCTGCGCTGGACGTCTTTGGCGAGGTTGTCGGCGACGACACGCAGCCATGCGCCCGCGGGACGTCCGGGATCAAGGCCACCGTCCTTGACCGCGACCAACAAGCGCGTCAGCGCTTCGAGGGTGACGTCCTCGAGGTCGTGTGAGGTCAACCGTCTCCGCGCCAACCAGACACGCAACTCGCGGAGTACCGGCTCAAGGACCGATGGCGGCGGTTGACCGCCGGCGCGCAGAACGCGAACGAGCACGTCAACGGCGTCGTGGTCAACGTTCTCGTTCACGTTGAGAGCAATCTACTGGTAAATGCACATATCGGCTGGCATAGTCGCGCGATGCTCGTCACCTACGCCGTTGCCGGCGCGGTTGCGTCGGCCAGCGCGCTGGTCGCAGCCCAGCATCGGGCCATGCCGTTCTGGTGGCGCTGGGACCCGGCGTGGGTGGTAACTCTGCTCATTCCGGTTGCTTTGGTCTTCGCTATCGGCGGCGTCGCGGTCGCGGGCCTCCTTGAGCACCTCAACGGTCCGACGGTGATTGAGGAGGGCTCCGGCAAGGCCTGGGCTGATGGTGCCGAGTACGGGCTCGCCGCCTTCGTGCTGCTTCGGTTGGAGTTCAACGGCGTGGGTTTTGAAGCGTTGAGCCCTGCTCGCAACTTTTTAACGCTGTACGGCAAGCGTGCCGTGCCATCGCTGCATCGCGCTTCGCGCCGCTCGATCGAGCGCAAGGTCGGCGATCTGATCCCTGTCGCGTTGGTCGTCACTGCCTTGGATCTCTGTGACAAGCACGTCGCCGGGGCGCTGAGCCCCGGCGATTTCGCAGTACATCGGGCGTGGCTTGATGACGTGTGCGTGCGGGCGCTAGCGAAAGCTAGCCGGGACCAGCCCGACGCGTTGCATCGGGCACTGAGTGCACGTACGGAACTCCGGCGGTATTGCATCGAGTTGATCGTTGCGGGCGAGGACTGGTCGGTCCCGCTGAGCGACGGTGTTCCGGCGGCGGCATGAGCAGCGTAAGGGGCAGCACGATGAGCAAGTGGACGATCGCGCAGCCGATCGTCGTCGCGGCGGCCTGCTGGGTCACCGTCGCAGCGGCGTGCTGGCAGATCTGGGATGGCTCGGCAAGTCTCGCGGTCGACGTCGCCGTCGCGTTGATGTGGGTGGTGACGCTGAGCGTGTCGTCTTGGCGGCGCCGGCGGCGCCTGCGCGAGCTTGTGGCCATGCCACCCCGGCCGTTGGGCAGTCTGTCGATCACCGATTTTATGCACGACGCCGACTCCCAACGAGTGCCAGTCGACGCAGACGCGGTGAAGGCGACGGCATCGTTGCTCGGCGCCCGGCGCCTAGTCCTGCTGACGGGCGACAGTCAGAGTTTCTGGGCGGAGCAGGCTTGGCAGGCTCTCCAGAGCGTTGCCGATTTGCGCGCGTATGCGCTGGTCGTTCCGGCGCGTCGCAAGAGCGATGACTTGCCGCCGCTGACGACGCTGTTGACGTCCAAGGTATTGGGCTTCTGGGGCCGCCAGGTGCTGTGGCTGGGTGACATCTCCGGCCTGATGGCGGCGGGCTTTGATCCGCGACTAGTTGAGCGTTGGCTGGCGTTGGGTCGCGGCCGTGCCGCGGTCGCCTTTGTCAGCGACACCGACCTTGCCCGCATCAACGGCCAGCAAAGCCAGCAGGGACTGGCCCTGCGTCGCGCGGCAACCGTGCGAGTTCCCGCTCGGCGCAGGTCTCAGGAAGCACTTGACCGCTATCTCGACCTTGTCGCCGACGACGCCGAAGGCGCAGCAATCGTTCGGATCGTGGCTCGATGTGAGCTGCTGGGCAACGCTGATCTGCCCGAAGAAGACGTGGTGGCATTGGCGCGCCGCCTTGTGCGGCCGGGCCTAGACGAGTCTGTGTTCGACCGCCTTGTTGCAGGCGAGAACTCGCCGTTGCTGCGCACCGAACGAGGGCGCTTGGCGGCCGACTACGCGATCGTCGGCGCTCTCGACGGCGAGCCAATGGACGGTTTCGATACCGCACTGATCGACGCGCTTCGCGATCGCGTCGCCCCGCACCGGTTGCTGCGTTTGGGGCAGGCGTTGATGCTGCGGCACCGTCTGGACGCCGCGTCCGCAGTCTTGGAGTCGGCACTAACGCTGGCCCGCAACGAACTCAAACGCGATGTCGAACGCACGCTGGTCATACTGGAGCAGCGACGACGCGATGCGGGCATGGGCTCGGTCTCGTTGCTGATGCCCGGTGGTTATGACTTCTTGGAGCTAATGGGCCCAAGCCAGCGCGAACGGGCCCGTCAGCGGCTCGGCGATGCCGCGCCGAACGGCATCTTCGATCCGTCGCTTCCGTCCGCCACCGACAGTCGAGCCGCTCGTTTTTACCGCCTGACCATGTACCGCGCCGCGGTGCGTGCTCTGACCCTCGTACTCATCGACGCGGCAGCGCTGATGACCGCGGCAGTCCCAGCACTCGCCATCCGAGCAAGCTCCCAGCCAGACCAACACCCGCACTGGATCGACGGCGACTTCTGGAAGCTCGTCGGGTCAAGCCTCGCCGTAACGGTGGTCATCGCCGTCACGCTTGGGCTTTACCGGCCTGCGGCCGCACGCGCGCGACCACAGCTGATCCTGGTGACGATGGCGCTGATGACGGTCGCCGTCGCGGCAGGGTTCTTCGTCGCGCACGTCAACGCAGGTTCTGTGGCTGCACTCGGCGTGCTGCTGGCCACGGCGTTTGCCGCCGACTGCGTCTATCGGTATGCCTATGACCGCATCAGTCGCTACTGGGTTGCCAAGAAGCGGCTTGAGCCGCGGGTGCTGCTGCTGGGCAGCCAGGCTGAGACCCATCGCTGGGCCGAGGCGTTTGCGGTCCGCAGAGGGCGGCCCGTGCAGATCGTCGCCTATGCCGCGGAGCGCCGTGAGACGGCCGATCCGTATTGCGTGGGCAGCTACGACGAGCTGGAAGTGCTCATCGATGATCTGCACATCGCGGAACTCGTCATCGTCGATCGCGACTTGGATACCAGCGAGAAGGCCTCCTACATCTCACGCGCCCACACGCGAGGCGTCACGGTCAGCTTTGCCGCTAGCGACCACGAGGTGGTGCTCGGAGCAGCCGGCACGATTGGCGACCGCGGCCTCGTGGTCGTGCCGGCGGTGCTGCTCTCACAGGAGTCACTGCAGCTTAAGCGTCTAGTCGACTGCCTGCTGGTCGCCGCGACGCTGCCCGTTTGGGCGGCGACCCTCGTCCTGTATGGCGCCTACAGCAAACTCCGCCGTCCAGGCCAGCCCGTCTTTGTCTCCGAGGACCGGGTCGGGCTCGGTCAAACGGTCTTCCCGATGCTTAGACTGCGCACGCGCAAGGTCCACGATGACGGCGAACGCTCTCGCGGCGCAATGGCATCCGGTCGAGTCGAGCACTTCATGGAGAGCACCGGCCTCGATGAACTGCCGCAGGTCATCAACGTCCTGCGCGGCGAGATGTCGGTCGTCGGGCCGCGTCCCTTGGCCGCAGAGGATGCATTCGGCCTCAGCGTCGATCAGCAGCGCACCCTCGGGGCTCGCCCGGGGATGACCGGACGCTGGCAGGTGTTCTTCCCGTATCTGCTGGCCGAGGAAGAGATGCGAGCAATGGACGCCGACTACTTGCGCCGGTGGCGGATCTCCCACGACATCGACTTGATCCTTCGCACCCCTGTGGTCATTGCGCTGCGCCGCATCCACGCTGGCGACACCGAGATCGGTCGTCGGCGCACGGCAGTGGCCCGCGCGACAGGCTAACTGGCCTCCCTCGCCGCAGAGAGGTCAGGAATGACGGTGATGCTCGCGTTCACGTGACCCGTCGTTGGTCGCGCCCCGCCGGGCTATCTAGCGGGTGTGGGCGCCTGGTCATCGTCTAGGGTCGCTGATCGCCGCGACACGACATATCGTTCCGGATAGAAAAACGATATGCGTGTACTCACCGATGTCCGACCGAACTCCTAGCAGCTGCCGATTTGCGCAACGCTCGGCCCGGGGTGTGCTGATCCGCGGCGCGACGCGAAGCGACAAAACCACAACCGCCGTCAAGCGATTGGAGTTCGCCACCGGATTTTGGTTGCGCCAGTGCAGCGTCTTGACCGAGCCGATCCGGGTCTTGGGATTGACTTACAACCGGTCGCTGCGTGGCTACGTGGAGGAGCTCGTTCGCCGCTATATCGCGCACGCCAGCCGGCGGTCGCTAAGTCTGGAGACGTTCGTCCGCTGGGCTGCGCTGGAGACCGACCGCGTCGGCGTCGTCACGTTCCTGGACCCGCAGCCGCCTGCCACGGCGCCCCCGACGGCGGTTAGTACGAAACCACTTCCTCCTCTGCGGGTTGGTGCCGCCGCGGGTTGTCAGTTCGCTGTTCCACGGCATCGCCCGCTCGCGTAAGAGGGTTAGTCGGCGAGAACGGGATCGCCAAAGAATCAGGAGGTGGGCGTATCGGGGCGTGATCGGTGAACAGGGCAGAGTGCTGCGGCGCAGACGAGCATGCCGCAGCACTCTGACCGGGGCGGCTGCCAGTGCGAGCAGCAGCGGAGTGTCGGCCAAGGCGCTTTCGTCGTGGGCGGCGAGAGGCTAGGGCGTAGGCGGACGGCTTGAAGCGGCGCCGGGAGTACATCCCGGCGCCGCTTGTCATTCCCGCTGCGCGGTGCGGAACATGGTGCGTTAGACGGCAGCTCACGCGATGCGGTTGGCCCTAGGCGCCAGGCTTGCGGCAAGCCTTGCGAGAACTTCAGCCTTGCGTGTCTCCTAGGAGACCGCGTTGTCGCGGGCGACGCGCCCTCGTTCTGCCGCGATCCACCCGGTCCAATTCCCGGTCCAAATTGAGCGCAACTCACAGACACCCGCAGACCACGAACCCTTATAGACAAAGGGGATACACCTCAGCGAAACCCCCCAGACCTGGCTGGGGGCCGGGCGGTCGCAGGTTCAGATCCTGTCTCCCCGATCGAAGGAAAAGGCCCGCTTTGCGGGGGCCTTTTGCCTTTCGAGGAGCGCTCGCGACGGCTGACTTGCGGTACAAATGCCGCCCAAGTCGCGTCAGCTGGGGAGAGGCGCCGCCCGGACCCTCCGCCAGACGAGACCTCTGCTGCTTCGGTCCGAGGGTCATCTGCAGCAGCGCGATCGCCGCGGCAACGGTCTGGGCGGAAGCCCGAGCCGACAGCTCCGCCGGGACGCGACGGGGCTGGAGAAACCGCCGGCCGTCGATCTGCTCATGACGCCCGCACCGCGAGACGTCGATCGGGATCTTGACCTCTTCGCCGACCAGCACGCCGCCCTTGGCCAGCGGCTGTGGCCAGGTCAGCCCGAAGTCCTTGCAGTCGAGCTTCCCGCGCACGCGGATGCCGACTCGCTCGGTGCCCCACGCGTCCTCGCCGGTGCCCTCCACCGATGCGTCCATCGTCACAGGCGAGTGAGGCCCTTGATTGTGACGCCACCCGGAGATCACGTATGCGTCGACGCGCATCGAGTCCCCTCGGGGGCCCGGACTACCGCGTGACCGGCGTCGTGGCGATGCGACGTCGGCGACGCCCCCCCCGGAAGAGCGGCTCAGGACGGAGCGGCCGAGCGGGCGGTGAGGGGGGAGATGGCGTCCAGCACCTCGCTGGCGAGTTGCGAACCGTCGGACGACCGCGCGGGCGTGGCGCCGATCCGGACGACGACCTCGTCGCCGTCGAGCTCCTCGAGCGTCACGTTCGGCGGGCCACGCAGCGGCGTCTGCAGCGCCTGCTCCAGGCGCTGTTGGACTTCGGTGGGCGTGGTGCTCGGCTGCAGCCGCGCCCGCAGTTCGACGCCCGTGGGCTCGCGCAGTGGCGCCACCGCGACGTTCAGCACGACCGAATTGGGGACCATGATCGAGTCGGCGCCCTGCGCGATCATGGTGTACAACAACCCGAACGAGCTGACGACGCCCTCCAAGGACCCGGCCAGCCCGCCGCCCTGCATCCGGACGCGGTCGCCGACCCGGAACGGCCGCGCGCTCACGAGCACCGTCCCGGCGATCAGGTTGCCGAGCGTCTGCTGCGCGGCGAGGCCGAAGACCACGGCGGTGAAGGCGCCCGAGAGCGCGATCGTCTGCGGGTCCAGCCGCGCGATGCGCAGCGCGAGGACGACCGCGGTGACCATCGTGGCCAGGCGGATCAGGAAGCCGGCGGTCCCCGCGGTCGCCGGCTCCAGGTGGCGGAAGAGCACCGGCCCGAACGAGCGGCCGATGTCGCGGGCGACCTGCCAGCCGAGCGTGACGAGCGCGATTGCGGTGATGACGCGCACGACGGTGTCCCACTGGCGGCCGAACAGCTCGATGCGGTAGTGGTAGATGACCAGGACCGCGGTGACGGCCGGGGCCAGGACGAGCAGCTGGATCCGCGCGCGCTTGACCGCCTCGCGGCTCAGCTGGCGGGCGATCCCCGCCTCCAGGCGCGATGGGCCTCGTACGTCGCGCAGCCGGCGCCGGGGGGTGCGGCGGTCCGCCGGCTGCTCGCTCACGTGGGTCTCGCCGCCCCGCCGCGCGGCGTCCGCGGTCG
>JAOPZD010000160.1 GCA_025964295.1 Conexibacter sp. | reverse complement strand
CGACCGCGGCCCGGCCCCCGAGCCGCCTCCGCACCCGCGTGAGACCGGCTACCCGCACCCGTCGCTGAACGCCGACGCCGAGCCCGAGCGCCCCGCGCGCCAGGAGCCCCGCGCGCCGTCGGCGCAGGAGCGCCTGCGCCACGCGTTCAGCTCCGAGCTGCCCGACGACATCCTCGCCCCGCCCGTGCCGGAGCCCGCCCCGGCGGCCCCCGCACACGACCCGTACGCCCGCAGCTCCGCGTCCTTCGACGAGTCGCCGTGGGGCGCGAAGGTCGCGGGCTCGCCGGTGATCCGCGTCGTCGGCGTCGGCGGCGCCGGCGTCAACGCGGTCAACCGCATGGTCGAGGCCGAGGTCCAGGGCGTCGAGTTCCTGGCCATCAACACCGACCTGCAGTCGCTGCAGCAGTCGACGGCCGACATCACCCTGCACATCGGGCCGCAGATCACGCGCGGCCTCGGCGCCGGCTCCAACCCCGATCTCGGCCGCCAGGCCGCGATGGAGGAGTACGACCGCATCAAGTCCCTGATGAAGGGCAGCGACATGGTGTTCATCGCCGCCGGCTCCGGCGGCGGCACGGGCACCGGCGCGGCGCCGATCGTGGCGCGCATCGCCCGTGAGATCGGCGCGCTCACGGTCGGGATCGTCACGAAGCCGTTCGGCTTCGAGGGCTCCCGCCGCGCGCAGCAGGCCAACGTCGGCATCGACGCCCTGCACGCCGAGGTCGACACCCTCATCGTCGTCCCCAACAACCGCCTGCTGACCGTGCTGGACAAGCACACGTCGATGGTCGACGCCTTCCGCGTCGCCGACGACGTTCTGCGCCAGGGCGTGCAGGGCGTGTCGGACCTGGTGACGCTCCCGGGCATCATCAACCTCGACTTCGCCGACGTCCGGACGATCATGTCCGAGGCCGGCGCCGCCCTGCTGGGCATCGGCATGGGCGTGGGCGACAAGCGCGCGCTGGAGGCGGCCGAGCAGGCCGTGTCCTCGCCGCTGCTGGAGACGAGCATGGAGGGCGCCCGGTCGATCCTCCTGTCGATCACCGGCGGCAAGGACCTGTCGCTGTGGGAGGTCAACGAGGCGGCCAAGGCCGTCGCGGCCGCCGCCCACCCGGACGCGAACATCATCTTCGGCGCGATGGTGGACGAGAAGCTCGAGGACCAGGTCTGGGTGACCGTCGTGGCCACGCGCTACGGCGACGCGCCCAAGCGCCGCCCGGAGCCCCGCATCGAGGAGCCGGCGGGTGAGCCGCGCGTCGAGCGCCGCACGCCGGCCCGCGACGCACCGCCGCAGCGCGAGCGGATCACCGCCAGCCGCGGCGGCGTGGTCTCCGACCTCGACATCCCGGAGTTCCTGCCGCGTCGCTAGACGGCGACAGAACGGACACGCAGCACTTCGAGGGCCCGCGCCGATCGCGGGCCCTCGGTCGTTTGCGCAGGCGGCGCACGGTCGTCGCGGTGGTGGTCCTGGCGCCGTGGCTGGCGTGGGCGGCGATCCGGACGCTCGGGCTGGAGGGCGGGACGCGCCTGGTGCCGCTGATGACGTTCACGCCGTACGTCGGACTGACCGCGCCGGTGCCGCTGGTGGCGGCGCTGCTGCTGCGCCGGTGGGTCGTCGCGGCGGTCGCGCTGGCGGTGGTGGCGGCGTTCGCCCTCGCGCTCCTGCCGCGCGCGCTGGACGGCCCGCAGCCGGACGTGGCCGCCGGCGCGACCGTCCACGCGATGACCGCCAACCTCTTCGAGGGCGCCGGCGACGCGCGGACGATCGTGGCGCTGGTCCGTCGCCAGCACGTCGACGTCCTGGCGCTGGAGGAGCTGACGCCGGAGGAGGTCGCGCGCCTGGACCGGGCGGGGCTCGGCCGCGTCCTGCGACACCGCGACGTCGACGCGCGGCCGGGCGCGAGCGGCACCGGCCTGTACTCGCGCTGGCCGCTGCGGCGGCGCGACCCCTACAACCAGCTCGACCGCAACGGCGAGCCGCGGGCGCTGGTGGCCGTCCCGGGCGCGGCGCCGATCGATGTGCAGGCGATCCACCCGCCGCCGCCGCTGCACGGCCAGACGACGATCTGGCGCACGATGCTGGGCGAGCTCCCCGCCCCGGGGCGCGGGCAGCTGCGGATGCTGATGGGCGACTTCAACGCGACGCTCGACCACCGCCAGCTGCGCCGCCTGCTCGGCGGCGACGACGGCTACGTCGACGCCGCCGACGCGACCGGCCAGGGCTACGACACGACCTGGCCGGCGGGCCGCGACTTCCCGCCGGAGATCACGATCGACCACGTGCTGATCGACCCGCGCATGGCCGCGACGGCGGTGTCGGTGCATCTGGTGCCGCGGTCGGACCACCGCGCGGTGATCGCGACGCTGCGGGTGCCGGGGGTGGCGCGGGTGGCGCGGGTGGCGCGCTGACGTCGGTGGCGTCCAGCGCGTTTGTCCGGGGTCGTGCGGGGCGTGGTGGGTCGGCAATGACGGCGAGGTGATCGGTGTTCGGAGCGGGGTCGGTCTGGCCGCGGCGCGAGTCGCCGGGACGGGGAGGGTCGTTCGGGACCGAAGCGTAGGTCCGTGTCGTCTAGGTGCCCTATATGGGACTCCAG
>JAOPZD010000134.1 GCA_025964295.1 Conexibacter sp. | reverse complement strand
GGCCGCGGCGCTCGCGGCGGCCTCGACGGCGGCGCGCAGCTCGTCGACGGGATGGGCGGTGCTCACGACGGCACTCCGGCAGAGGAATGGGCGGGGGCGAACAAGGTCTCGAGGCGGTCCATGGTGTTGGGGGTTCCCATCGCCATGATGACGTCCCCGGCCTCCAGCACGGTCTCCGCCTGCGGCTGGGGCTGGAAGCCGCCGCCGTGCCGGCGCAGCCCGACGATGTAGGCGCCGCCGCGGATGTCGCCGACCGTCTGGCCCTCGCCCGCGCAGCCGGCCGGCACGAGGATCTCCTCCATGCGGTACTCGGCGTCGACGTCCCGGATCCCGGACACCTGCGGGTGCAGCGCCAGCCGCGCCATCTCGGCGCCCGACGCCTTGTAGGGCGAGATCACCCGCGTCGCGCCCGCGCGCAGCAGCTTGCGCTCGGAGTCCTCCTGCGAGGCGCGCGCGACGATCGCGATGTCCGGCGACAGCTCGCGCGCGGTCAGCGTGATGAAGACGTTCTCGGCGTCGGAGTCCACGCACGCGATGACCGCGCGCGCCCGCTCGATCCCGGCCTGGCGCAGCGCCCGGTCGTCGGACGGCTCGGCCTCGATGAACCGCACACCGATCCCGGAGGCGAACTCGCGGTTGGCCGGGTCGTCGTCGATGATCACGTAGCGCCCGCCCGCCCCGCGGAGATCGCGCGCGACCTGGCGACCCACGCGGCCGTAGCCGCAGATGATGAAGTGGTCGCTGGTGCCATCGATCATCCTCTGCATCCTACGCGCGGCCAGCAGGTCCGCCACATGGCCGGCGACCAGCAGCTCGGTCACCGACACCAGGGCGTAGAACAGCGTCCCGACGCCCAGGATCGTCAGCAGGACCCGGACGACCTCGACGCCGACCTCGTGCTTGGGCGGGTAGGCGCCGGTCGTGGCGACGACGTCGAGCGCGTGCAGGAAGCCGACCCACAGCGACACCTGCTCGGTCAGCGACAGCGCGACGGCGCCGACGGCGATCAGCACCAGGATCGCGACGACCAGGCGCGCGAGGCGGCCGGTGAACTTGCGGATGTCGCGATCGGCGTTCATCAGTAGTGGTAGGGCTCGTTGCCGAGGATCTTGTGCGCACGGTAGACCTGCTCGAGCAGGACGACGCGCGCGAGCTGATGCGGGAGCGTCATCGGACCGAACGACAGCCGGTGGTCGACGCGGTCCAGCTCGACCCCGCCGAACGCCCCGCCGATGACGAACCACACGTCGCGGCCATCCATCCGGCGCGCCTCCATCCAGCGGCTGAACGCGACGGAGTCCATCGTCTCGCCGCCGCTGTCGAGCAGCGAGACGAACGCGCGCTCCGGGATCCGGCGCGCGACCTGCTCGTCGTCGCGCACCTCGACGACCTCCACCCGCGCCTGACCGCCCAGCAGCTTGCGGTAGTGCTGGACGTCGTCCGCGTACGGGGGCTTGATCCGCCCGACGGCCAGCACGACGATCTTCATCTGCCGGCGATCCTCGCAGGCCGCGCGGCGCCTCGCTCGATAGCCTGATTCCGGGTCTGGGCGCCGATGGGCGTCCTTTTCGCATGCGCATCGCCGTCCTCTCCGACATCCACGGCAACCTCCACGCCCTCGACGCGGTCCTGGCCGACGTGGAGCGCGAGGACGTGCACGAGGTCTGGTGCCTGGGCGACATCGTCGGCTACGGCGCCGACCCCAACGACTGCTGCGCGCGCGTGCGCGAGCAGGCCGACGTCGCGCTGTGCGGCAACCACGACATGGCGGTGACCGGCGAGCTGTCGCTGGAGGAGTTCTCGCGCGGCGCCGCGATCGCCGCGCGCTGGACCCAGGAGGTCCTGCACCCCGACCACGCCGCGTGGCTGCGAGCGCTCTCGCCCGCCGGGGAGATCCGCGACGTCGGCCTCTACCACGGCTCGCCGCGCGACCCGGTGTGGGAGTACGTGCTGAGCTCGCTGCTCGCCGAGCTGTGCTTCGACGCGATGGGCCCGCGCGTCGGCCTGGTCGGCCACTCGCACGTCGCGCTGAGCTTCGTCCGGCCCGAGGGCGAGCCGGCGACGGGCGAGCCGCGGCGCGGCGGCGACGCCGTCGACATCTCCTCCGGCGAGTGGATCCTCAACCCCGGCAGCGTCGGCCAGCCGCGCGACGGCGACGCCCGCGCCGCCTGGCTGCTGCTCGACCTCGACCTCTGGCGCGCCCAGTGGCGGCGCGTCGACTACGACATCTCCGGCGCCCAGGCGGCGATCCGCGCGGCCCGCCTGCCTGCCTCGCTGGCCGAGCGCCTGGAGTACGGTCAATAGGCGTGTCCCGCGCCCCTCTTCCCCATCTCGTCGCGCTGGTCTGCGGCGTGCTGGCCGCGCTGGCGGTCGGCTGCGGCGATCGCTCCAACCTGATCCCGGCCAGCCGCGCGGACGCGCTGACCCAGCAGCTGGCCGACATCAAGGCCGCGATCGACCAGGGCGACTGCTCCGGCATCGGCGACCGCGTCAAGCAGTTCCACGACGACGCCACGAACCTCAGCTCGTCGGTCGACGCGAAGCTGCGCAAGCGGATCAACGACGGCGTCAGGTCGCTGCAGGACCACGCCGCCACCGACTGCGCCAAGGCGGCGGCCGCGCAGACCACGACGACCGACACGACGACGACCGACACGAGCACGGAGACGACGCCGCCGGAGACGACGACGACCGAGACGACGACGGTCCCGCCGGACACGACGCCCACGACCCCGACCACGCCCGAGACGACGCCGACCACGCCGACCACGCCCGACACCGGCACGCCGACGACCGACACCGGCACGACGCCGCCCGCCGACAACGGCGGCGTGGCGCCTCAGGACGTGACGCCATGAGCGCCGGATCGGGGGGCAAGGGCACGATCGCCGGCCGCTACGAGCTCGGCGACCGCCTCGGCCTCGGCGGCATGTCGACGGTGCAGGCCGCGTTCGACACGCGGCTGGAGCGCTACGTCGCGGTCAAGCTCCTGGCCGAGCACCTCGCCGACGACGCGCAGTTCGTCACGCGCTTCCGCCGCGAGGCGATGGCCGCCGCGCGGCTCGTCCACCCCAACATCGTCCAGGTCTACGACTTCGGGCTCGACGAGGCCAGCGGCCGGTACTACATCGTCATGGAGCGGATCGTCGGCCCGTCGGGCGCGCAGGTGCTGCGCGACCGCGGCCACCTCCCGATCGAGGAGGCCGTCGACTGGATCGCCCAGGCCTGCCGCGGGCTGGAGTACGCGCACCGCAACGGCCTCGTCCACCGCGACGTCAAGCCCGGCAACCTGCTGCTCAGCGAGGCCGACGGCACGCTCAAGCTCGCGGACTTCGGGATCGCCAAGACCTCCAGCGAGGAGTCGTCGATCACGCAGGTCGGCTCCGTGCTGGGCACCGCCGCCTACCTCGCGCCCGAGCAGGCCGCCGGCGAGGAGGCCGGTCCGGCCGCCGACCTCTACGGCCTCGGCGTCGTCGCCTACCAGCTGCTCTCCGGCCGCCTCCCCTACGAGGCCGCGTCGCTGACGGAGCTGGCGCTGAAGCAGCAGCGGGAAGTGCCGCCGCCGCTGCACCACGTCGACCCGTCGATCCCGCCGGCGCTGGCCGTCGCGGTCGAGCGCGCGCTGGCGCTGACGCCGCAGGAGCGCTACGCCAGCGCCGACGAGATGCGCCAGGCGGTCATCGACGGCGCGCGGGGCGTCGGGCCCGACTGGGACGCGACGCAGGCGCTCGGCGCCCGCGGCGACGACCCGAC
>JAOPZD010000126.1 GCA_025964295.1 Conexibacter sp. | reverse complement strand
GCGCGTGTCGTGCTGCAGCGTCTGGCGCAGGCGCCCGAAGGCGACCGTCCCGGCCAGCGCCGGCAGCCCGAGCTGGAAGGCGCGGTAGGCGAGGACGGCGGCGGTCGCGGTGGCCAGCGGGGTGCCGTACAGCGCCAGCGCCGCGACCAGGCCGCCGTCGGTCCCGCCGACGCCGCCGGGGAGCGGCACGAGACCGCCGAGCTGGCCCAGCACGTAGGCCATCAGGAAGTCCCCGGCGGCGGGCGCATGGCCGAAGGCGTGGAAGGCGGCGGTCAGCGCCGCCATGTCGAAGAGCAGGTAGCCCGCCGCGCCGCCGATCACCGACGGACGCCCGGAGCGCAGCAGCGCGCCGGCGTCGCGCACGCCCTCGGCGACCGTCGCGCCGGTGTGGGCCACCGTGTGGCGCAGCCGCGCGAGCCGGGACGGATCGGGCAGCGGCGCGCCGTCGGCGCCGGCGGGCAGCGGGTGGTCCGGGAGCACGCGGGGGAGAACGAGCACGCCGCCGATGACCAGCAGCGCCAGGCCCGCGGGGACGGCGGCCAGCGCCACGTTCGCGGTTCCCGGCAGCACGCCGGTCAGCAGCGCGAGGCCGCCGAGCACGGCCACCAGGAAGTTCGTCGAGCTCGTGATGATGAAGAACGCGACCGTCCGCCGGGCGATGTGGCCGGAGGACATCCCGGCGCGGGCCAGCGCCCACGCGCCGAGCGCCAGACCGCCCGCGCCGCCGGCCGGCAGCAGCACGTTGGCCGCCTGCTCGGAGAGCCCGACCTGCGCGCTGAAGCCCCACGGCATCCGGATGCAGAACACGCCGCGGAAGACGACGACGAACGAGACGACCGAGCCGACCTCGAGCGCGAGCGCCACCGCGACCCAGCCCGCGCGGGCGTCGCCGAAGCGGTCGCGGACGTCGCCGAGGCCGGGCAGCGTGATCAGCAGGAGGCCGCCGATCCCCAGGACGAGGGCGATCTGGGCCAGGCGGGAGGCGAGGTGGCGGGGAGAGAGGGCGTCGGGCACCGTTGCTCATACAATAGTTGCTGGAGCAACCAGGGGCAATGACGCCGCAACGACGTTCGCAGGGCAACGCGTCGGCTCAACCTCGACGGGTCAGCGGTCGATCGCTGAGGGGAACAGCATGCAAGCCGTCTCCGCCACCCGCGTCGTGCGCGGGCTCGAGTCGATCATCGACGCCGTGGCCGGCGTGCTCGCCGAGCAGTCCCTCGACGCCACGCTCGAGGCCATGGCGCGCGCCCTGCGCGGCATCGTGCCCTACACGAGCCTGGCCATCTACGAGGTCGACGCCGACCGCAACGTGCTCGTGCCGGTCTTCGCGACCGGCCTGTGGGTCGAGGAGACGCTGGCCGACGCGCCGGCCATCGACAACTCGATCACCGGCAAGGTCGTGCTGTCGCGCCAGATCGTGCACCTCGAGCCCGGCCACCCGTGGTTCGGCCGCTACGTCATCGCCGACACGCCGCAGGACCTCGAGGCGATCGTCTTCTGCCCGCTCGTCGTCGCCGACCGCGTCATCGGCACGCTCAACGTCTGGCGCGAGGACTCGGCCCCCGGCATGGAGGGCACGATCCCGACCTTCTCGCCCGAGGAGGCGCAGCTGATCAAGCGCTTCACCTCGCTCGCCGCGCTGGCCTACGACAACGCGCGCCGCCGCGAGCTGCTCTCCGAGCAGGCCCGGACCGACGAGCTGACCGGCCTGTTCAACCGCCGCCACTTCCACGAGCGCCTCGCCGCCGAGCTGGCCCGCGCCCAGCGCGAGGAGGCGCCGGTCGGCCTCGTCCTGCTCGACGTCGACGACTTCAAGCGCGTCAACGACGAGCACGGCCACCCGGTCGGCGACCAGGTCCTGATCGCCTTCGGCGAGGTCCTCGAGGGCCACGTCCGCGCCGGCGACGTCGTCTGCCGCACCGGCGGCGAGGAGTTCGCCGTGATCCTTCCCAACGCCGACGAGGCCGAGGCCGCCCGCGCCGCCGAGCGCCTCGTCCGCGCGGTCCGCGACGCCCGCTGGGCGGTCGCCGGCCCGATCACCGCCTCGGCCGGCGTCGCGATCGCGCCCGACGACGCGGCCACGGTCGCGACGCTCTTCAAGGCCGCCGACGAGTGCCTGCTCGCGGCCAAGGCCCAGGGCAAGGACCGCATGGTCCTGCGCCTCGGCGGCCCGGCATCATAGCGCCGGGGCGGCCGTCCCGCGGATCCGCGCGCGGGCCTCGTCGGGCTCCATGCCCGTCGTGCGCAGCAGGTCGACCGCCGTCGAGCGGATCTGCCCGACGATCACGCTGACCGACAGGTTGGTGGTCTGCTCGAGCACCGCGCTGGCGTGGCGGGCGGCCTGGACCGCCGGCTCGATGACCGCGTCGGCGGTCCGCGGGTCCTCCATCCACGGCGCGAGCGAGACGACCGCCTGGCGGAGCTCGAGCAGCGCGTCGCCGACGGCGGGCGGGACGCGGTCGCCGAGGTCGATGGCGCGGACCACCGCCCGGGCCAGGACGCGCACGTTGCGGACCGCGAGGTCGATCTGGCCGCCGGCCTCGCTGTAGACGGCCAGCGGCGCTCGTGCCGCGCGCCGCTGCGGGGCCGCCGCGGCG
>JAOPZD010000106.1 GCA_025964295.1 Conexibacter sp. | reverse complement strand
GCCCCACCCGAGACCAAGAGCCATGGACAAGATCGCAAAGACCGAGGATCAGTGGCGCGAGGAGCTCGCGCCCGACCAGTACGCCGTCCTGCGCCGGCAGGCCACCGAGCCGCCGTTCACGGGCAAGTACGTCGACACCAAGGTGCCCGGCGTCTACCGCTGTGCCGGCTGTGAGGCCGAGCTCTTCCGCTCCGATGACAAGTTCGACTCCGGCTCCGGCTGGCCGTCGTTCACCGACCCCGCGCTCGCCGACGCCGTCGAGTTGCGCACCGACACCTCGCACGGCATGGTCCGGACCGAGGCGCTGTGCGCCAAGTGCGGCGGCCACCTGGGCCACGTCTTCGACGATGGCCCGGTCGACAAGGGCGGGATGCGCTACTGCATCAACAGCTGCGCGATGACGCTGGACGCCGAGGCGTCCGCGTAGCCCCCACGCGCGCTGCGCTACGAGGCCCCGGCCGGGGTGACCCGCAGGGTGTCCGGCCGGGCCTCCGCGGCGACCATCTGGCGCAGCGGGGCCGCATAGGACGCGTACTTGGCCTCGTAGGCCCGGTCGACGGCGCTGATCGTGGCGTCGTCGGCCACGCGCTCCAGCGTGACCGGGTAGCGCGTGTCGCCGTCGGCGAAGGCGGCGCGGCCGGTGCGCAGCGCGCGCCGGTACCAGAGCGAGTCGGGCCCGTAGCCGCTGCGGATGTACGGGACGCCGTCGGCCACGACGGCCCAGATCGGCGTCACCACCTCCCCGCCGTCGCGCCGCTGCGTGGCGATGTGCACCGTGTCGGTCCCGGCCAGGTGGTCCATGAGGCCGTCTGCGCGCCCCTCCATGGCGTTCGAGTATGGACCGCTCGCGCGCGGGACTCAACGGTCGCGCGCTACATCCCCTCGCCGCCGGCGGCGATGATCGTCTCGCCGGTGATCCAGCGGGCGTCGTCGGAGGCCAGGAAGGCCACCGGGAGCGCGATGTCGTCCGGTTGCCCGACGCGTCCCAGCGGCGTGAGCGCGACCGCGTCCTGCTCGAAGGCGCCGCCCGCCAGCCCGGCGGCCACGAGGCCCTCGGTCATGATCACGCCCGGGTTGACCGCGTTGACGCGGATCCCGCGCGGCCCGAGCTCCTTGGCCAGCGACTTGGTGATGGCGTCGACCGCCGCCTTGCTGCCGCCGGAGACCGCCGAGGAGACGGGCGCCAGCGTGCTGACCACCGAGCTGATGTTGATGATGCTGGCGCCCCGCGCGGCGAGGTAGGGCACCGCGATCCGGGTCGTGAGCAGCAGCCCCAGCACGTTGACCTGGAACTGGCGGTGGTACTCGTCCTCGGTGACCGACGCCAGCGGCGCGAAGCCGAAGACCCCGGCGTTGTTGACCAGGACGTCGATGGCGCCGTAGCGCTGCGCCGTCTCGTCGAACAGGGCGACGACGTCGGCCTCCTTGGTCACGTCCGCCCTGATGGCGACCGCGGCTCCCCCGCCGTCGGCGATCTGGGCGACGACGTCGCCGGCGCCCTCCCGCCCGGTGAGGTAGGTGACCACGACCTTGGCGCCGTCGGCGGCGAGCGCCTTGGCGGTGGCCGCTCCGATGCCCTTCGACGCGCCGGTGACGACCGCGACCTTGCCGGACAGCCTGCCCATCGCGATCAGCCTCGGCCCTGGGCGTGGAGGGCCGGCTGCGGCAGCGCGCCGAGCAGCTCGTCGGTGCTGAGGATCGCGTGGGCGTACATCGGGCCGTTGACGGCCGCGGCGACCATGCCCTCGGCGTCGAACGCCGCCGTCGCGTCCTTGATCAGCGTCACGTGGTAGCCGAGCTCCATGCCGAAGCGCCCGGTCGCCTCCACGCAGGAGTTCGCGATGAAGCCGACCAGGACGATGTTCTCGATGCCGTGCTGGGTGAGCTGGGCGTCGAGATCGGTGTTGGCGAAGCCGTTCTGGGCCCAGTGCTCGCCGACGACGACGTCGCCCTCCTGGGGACCGAACTCGGGGTGCCACTCGCCGCCCCACGAGTCCACGGCGAAGGCCTTCATGTCGCGGCCCTGGGCCTGCAGCGCGTTGACGGCGTGCCAGCCCGCGAAGTCGGTGTCGCGCGCCCGGTGATGGGGGACGACGAAGACCTGGAGGCCGGCGGCCCGGACCGCCGGCAGCAGCTTGCGCATGTTGTCGTAGAAGCCGACGGCGTCCGCGGTGGGCTTGGTCACGTCGTACAACTTGCCGCCCTCGCTCATGAAGTCGTTGTAGGGATCGACGATCAGCAGCGCGGTGCGCGGGGACTCGTAGATGGTGGTCATGCGTCGAGACTAGGTGCTGAGTCCTGAAATGCAACTCAGCTTTGCGATCGCTCGATCGGCACGGCGATGAGTTCCGCCGCCCTGGATCGTCCAAGCAGGCGTGAGCGCTCAGAACCCGAGCAGGGACGGCTACGCGGCCGTCGACCCCCAGGACGTCGCCGACGTCCATGACGGGACCGACATCCCGGGAGAGGTGCGCCGGCTGACCGAGGCGCTCGGCGCGCGGCAGCTGGCGGCCACCTTCGAGCGCGTCCCGCCGCACACCGACTTCGAGCGCGGGACCGCGCACGTCCACGAGGAGCTCGAGGAGCTCTACCTCGTGAGCCGCGGGACGCTGACCATGCGCTGCGGCGACGACGTCCTGCGGTTGCCGGCGCCCATGGCCGTGCGGGTCGACCCCCAGACGCCGCGCTCGTTCCGCAACGAGGGTGACGAGCCGGTCGAGCTGTGGGCGGTGTCGCCGTGGCTGGAACGCGACGACGCGGCGAAGCTGGAGGGCTTCTGGGAGGCGTCGCCCGACGCCGAGCGCCGCCTGCGGTGAGGTCGAGGCGGCGCGGCTCGCGGCGCGCGGCTCACGCCGCCTTGCGCAGCTCCTTGGCGTGGCGGCGCGCCGCGACGTCGTCGGCGGAGGCGCCGAGCATCCGCACGAGCTCGCCGACGACCTGCTTCTCGGCCAGCTCGGTGACGGTCGTGATCGCCGGCTCGCGGTCGACGTCCTTGGCGATCGAGAAGTGCCGGGTCGCGAGCGATGCGACCTGGGGCAGGTGGGTGATGCAGACGACCTGGCGGCCGGCCGACAGCGTGCGCAGCTGCTCGCCCACCGAGCGGGCGGTGTGGCCGCCGATGCCGGCGTCGATCTCGTCGAAGACCAGGACGGAGGAGCCCGAGGCGTTGGCCGAGCCGAGCAGGGCGAGCATGATGCGCGACAGCTCGCCGCCGGAGGCCGTCTCGCGCAGCGGCGCGGCCGGCACGCCCGGGTTGGGCGCGATCAGGAACTCGACCGCGTCGGTGCCGGTGGGCCCGGCCTCGCGCTCCTCGAGCGAGACCGCGAACGTCGCGGCCTCCATCGCCAGCTCGGCGAGCCGGGCGCGGACGTCGACCGCCAGCGTCTTGCCGGCCTTCACGCGCGCCTTGTGCAGCTCGGCGGCCAGCGCGGCGCGGGCGGTGCGCGCCGCGCTCAGCTCGGCCTGGGCCTCCTCGAGCGCGACCTCGGCGCGGTCCACGTCGGCGATCCGCGCGCGGCACGTGTCGGCGTGGGCGAGCACCGCGGCGATCGTGCCGCCGTGCTTGCGCTTCAGCCGGTCCCAGGCGGCCAGGCGCTCCTCGATGACGTCCAGGTCGGACCCCTCGGCGTCGAGGCCCTCGCCGTAGGACCGCAGCTCGCCCGCGAGGTCGTCGGCCTCGATGGCCAGCGCGCGCCAGCGGGCGCCGAGCGCGTCCAGCGACGGGTCGAGCCCGTCGACGCCGTCCAGCAGCGCGCCCGCCGACGCCAGCACGCCGGCGACGCCGCCCTCGTCGGCGACGACCGCCTCGCACGCGCCCATCGCCGCGCCGCGCAGCGCCTCGACGTGGCGCAGCCGGTCGCGGCGCCCGGTCAGCTCGGCCTCCTCGGCCTCCGACGGCTCCGCCGCCTCGATCTCGGCCAGCTCGAACTGCAGCAGGTCCAGCTCGCGATCGCGCGCGCCCGCGCGCTCGCGCAGCTCCTCCAGCGAGCCCTCGAGCGCCCGCACGCGGGCGTGCAGCGTCGCGTAGCGCTCGCGCCGCGCCGCCTGCGCCGGACCGCACGCGCCGTCGAGCAGCTCCAGCTGGGCGGAGGCGAGCGTCAGCTTGCGGTGCTCGTGCTGGCCGTAGAACGAGATCAGCCCCTCGGCCGCCTCGCGCAGGTCCGCCACCGAGGCGCTGCGCCCGTTCAGGTAGGCCCGCGTGCGGCCCTCGGACGACACCCGCCGCGCCAGCACGAGCTCGTCGGCGTCCGGCGCCACGCGGTCGCCGAGCAGCGAGCGCAGCCCGTCGGGGAGGTCGAACACGCCCTCGACGTAGGCCTCGGCCGCGCCCGGCCGGACGATGCCCGACTTCGCCCGGCCGCCGAGCAGCAGGTCCAGCGCATGGGCCAGGACGGTCTTGCCCGCGCCCGTCTCGCCCGTGAGGACGTTCAGGCCCGCGGCCAGCCGCAGCTCGGCCCGCTCGATCAGCAGGAGGTTCTCGACGCGCAGCTCGTGGAGCATGCGCGGAGGTCTACCAGCGGCGTCGGACGAACAGACGTTCGCTCCGCGGATCCGGCACGGATCATGCGCAGATCCGTGACGTCGCGGGCCGGTCCTACGACGCCAGCCGCCCGAAGCGCTCCCGCACCCGCAGGTAGAACGACGACCCCGGCAGCTGCGCCAGGTCGGCCGCCTCCGGCACGAACCGCGACGCCAGCGCCTCCCCCGGCGCCAGCTCGCCGGCGGGCCGCCCGTCGATCGACACGTCGACCGGCTCCAGCGAGCGGTTGTGGACCTCGAGCACGTCGTTGGGCGAGACGACCAGCGCCCGTGCCGTGAGCGAGTGCGGCGCGATGAACGACACCACGTAGCCCTCCACGCCCCAGGCCAGGACCGGCCCGCCGTTGGCCAGGTTGTAGCCGGTCGAGCCCGCGGGAGTGGAGATGACCAGCCCGTCGCAGCGCACCTTGCCGACCTCCTGGCCGTCGACCACGTAGGCCAGCGTCGCGACGCGCTCGCCGAGCTTGCGATGGAAGGACACGTCGTTGATCGCCGCCTGCTCGCCGCCCGGCGTCTCGAGCGCCAGCGCCGGCAGCGTCATCACGTCGAACTCGCCGCGGAAGGCCTTGGCGAACCCCTCGCCGACCGCGTCGGGATCGATCGTCGCCAGGAAGCCGACCTCGCCGAAGTTCACCGCGAACACCGGCACGCTCGTGCCCGCGTAGCGGCGCAGCGCGCGCAGGATCGTGCCGTCGCCGCCCAGCACGACGCAGAGGTCGACGTCGTCGCTCAGCGGCGCGTCGAGCTCCAGGCCGTCGGCCGGCGTCAGCCCGTGCTTGCCGACCTCCTCGCGGTCGAAGCGCAGCACGAAGCCCGCGTCGATCGCCGCACGGCGCAGCGAGTCCAGCGCATCCGCGGTCTGCTCCGGCCGCCCGTGGGTCAGGACGGTCGCCAGCTTGGTCGGGTTCATGACGGCTCCACCGCCGCCGCGGCGGCGACGATCCCGTCATCGTCCAGCGCGCCCGCGCGGCCGGCCTCGGCCAGCCAGACGAAGGACTCCAGGTTGCCCTTGGGCCCGGGCAGGCCCGACGAGGCGAAGCCGAGGACCGCGGCGCCCGAGGCATCGCGCGCCGCCCGCGCGACGCCCACCAGCGCCTCGACGCGCACCTCGGCCGAGCGGACCACGCCCCCGCTGCCCACCTTCTCGCGCCCCACCTCGAACTGCGGCTTGATCATGGCCAACGCGTCGAACCCTTCTTCGGCGGCGCACGCCAGCACGGCCGGCAGCACCTTGGTGAGCGAGATGAACGACACGTCGGCGACGATCAGATCGGGCCGGTAGGGCAGCTCCTGCAGCGTCATGCGGCGGGCGTTGGCGCGCTCGATCACCGTGACCCGCTCGTCGGTGCGCAGCGACCAGTGCAGCTCGCCGTAGGCGACGTCGTAGGCGACCACGTGGCGGGCGCCCTCCTGGAGCAGGAAGTCGGTGAACCCGCCGGTCGAGGCGCCGACGTCCAGCGCGGCGCGGTCGCGAAGGTCGATCCCGAACGCCGTCACCGCGTTGGCCAGCTTGACCCCGCCGCGCGACACGAACCGCGGCTTCTCGTCGACGACCACGAGCACGTCGTCGCTCACCATCTGCCCGGGCTTGACCATGCGGTTGCCGCCCGTGCCCACGCGAACCTCGCCCGCCATGACGGACGCGGCCGCGCGCGAGCGCGAGGCGAACAGGCCGCGCTGATGCAGCAGGGTGTCCAACCGGACCTTGACCACGACGGGAACCGTACCGTCGCGGCAGGCCTACCCCGCCTCCGGCTCCAGCACGAACAGCTCGACGGCCATCTCGGGCTCGAGCTGGGTCTGGCTGAAGTACGCCCGGACGCGCCGCCCGCAGGCCACCTCGACGGCGGCCGAGAAGCGGTCGCGCATGATCTCGGCGAACGCCCCGCGCGTGGCCTGGACCTGGTCGCCGCGCCCCGCGGCGACCAGCGTGCGCTCGGCCGTCGTGAAGACGTCCTCCAGCACCACCAGCACGAAGTCGTCGGCGACGTGCGCGCGGGCGCGCGTCGGGCCGCGGCCGAAGTGCTCGGCGTGCAGGCGGACGACGGCGTTGGCGATCGCCGCCCGCGGCGAGCCGCGATCGGCCATCGGAGATTCGGCTTCGGTGCTCTGCGACATGGGCCCCCTCGTGGTCGAAGGCCCGCTGGACGATCGGCGTCGTCGTGCGTCGTACGCCGCGCCCAGTCCGGGCAAAGGAGCTGTCCGCCACCGGCATCGACTGATGGTGCCGACACCCGTGCGCGGCGACCCTGCCGAGGATCCGCACGCCTGGGTGGCGGTCAAGCGCCGCCGGGGCACCCAACGGCGGGCAATCTAGCAAGCCGCGCAGCCGCCCTGACCGCCGGGCGCGCAGCCGCTCAGCGCGCCACTGTGTCCGGGATCACAGTGCACCGCGCGCGGACGGGGCATAGTGGTTGCAGAGCGAACGAGACGACCACTCGGGAAGCGGTCGAGCAGCACACGATCTTCTCTCATCGCTCGCCGGCTTCGGCCGGACCCACATACGACACATAGCAGTATCTCTCCTCCCCTGAAACGGCCTGCCTCTCCCGGCGGGCCGTTTCTCTTTGTGCGGACGGGCCTCCGATCCTTGTCGACCCGCGCTCAGGAATCGCACGCATGCGGCCGACCAGGGAAGAGATGGCCGAGCACCTCGCCCTGGCGGCCACCGAGCCCCCCGCCGCGACGCCCGCCTCCTCCGAGGCGGAAGTCCTCTTCGCGCGCCAGCCGATCCTCGACGCCGACAGCCGCCTGGCCGGCTACGAGCTGCTCTACCGCGGCGACGGCGGCTCGGAGAGCGTGCACGCGGCGACCTCGCGCGTCGCGGCCAGCGCGCTGAGCGACCTCGGGCTGCGCCAGGCCACCGGCGGCGCGCCCGCGTTCATCAACGTCACCACCGAGTTCCTGCTGGCGATGGACCCGTTGCCCTTCGGGCCCGACGGCGTGGTCCTGGAGATCGCCGCCGACCGCGTGCCCGACGAGCCGCTGCTCGAGCGCCTCGCCCGCCTGCGCCAGCACGGCTACATGCTCGCCCTCGACGGCTACGCCGGCCAGCCGAGCGCCGAGCCGCTGCTGGACTTCGCGACGCTGGCCAAGGTCGACGCGCGCGGCGTCGGCCCGTCGGGCCTGGCGATCGTCGTCTCCCACCTACGCGGGCGCGGGCTGAAGCCGATCGCCAACGGCGTCGACACCCACGGCGACCACGACCGCTGCGCCGACGCGGGCTTCGAGCTCTTCCAGGGCGACTTCGTCTGCCGGCCGCGCGAGGTCGTCGGCCACAACGTCCCGACCGCGTCGATCGGCGCGCTGCGCCTCGCCGCCGGGATCTCGGCGGCCGAGACGAGCATCGAGGAGCTCGAGAAGGCGATCACGCTGGACCCGGGCCTGTCGCTGCGCCTGCTGCGCTTCGTCAACAGCGCGGCGTTCTCGCTGCGCCACCAGATCAAGTCCGTGCGCCAGGCGATCGTCCTGCTCGGCCCGCGCACGGTGCGCCAGTGGGCGATGCTGCTCCTGCTGTCCGGGATCGACGAGAAGCGCGGCCCGCTGCTGATCACCGCGCTGTCGCGGGGCCGGACGTGCGAGGCGATCGCGCGCCGCCTGGGCGCCGACGACGTCGACGCCTACTTCTTCACCGGCATGCTGTCGGTCGTCGACGCGCTGCTGGACCAGCCGATGGACGAGGCGATCCGCGACCTGCCGCTGTCGGAGGACGTCGTCGCCGCGCTGGTCGACCGCGCCGGCGGCAAGGGCCGGACGCTGACGATGGCCGAGGCCTGCGAGCGCGGCGCCTGGGACGACGCGGCGCTGCCGAGCCTCGACGCGAGCGAGCTGGCGGTCCTGCACGTGGAGGCGCTGACCTGGGCCGACGGGACCGCCGCGGGCCTGACGTGACCGGGCGCGCCGCTCAGTCCTCGTCGTAGTCGGTCGCCGGCGCGGTGTCCTCCTGGGCCTCGACCTCGGCCAGGCGCGCCGCCAGCGCGCCATGGATCAAGGCATAGGCGTCGGAGCCGAGCACGAGGCGGCGCGGCGGGTCCGGCGTCTCCCCCACGTCGATGATCGCCGCGACGACCTTGGCCGGGTCGCCGGGCATCTGGTCGACCGGGATCTCGCCGCGCGTGATCGCCGGGTTGCCGGCGTAGGCCTCGTCCGGCTCGGTCTTCTGCACCGCGTCGTAGAACGACGTCCGGATCATGCCGGGCTCGATCAAGGTGGTGTGGATCCCGAACGGCGCGATCTCGGCCGCCAGCGACTCATAGAAGCCCTCGATCCCCCACTTGGTCGCGTGGTAGAGCGAGAAGCCCGGGAAGGCCATGTGCCCGCCCATGCTCGATAGCTGCAGCAGGCGCCCGCCGCCCTGGGCGCGCAGGGGCCCGATCGCCGCGCGGGCGACCTGGATCGAGCCGGTCAGGTTGGTGGCGATGAGGTCCTCGATCTGGGCGTCGGAGAGCTCCTCCGCCGCGCCGATGACGCCGTAGCCGGCGTTGGAGACGACGACGTCGACGCGCTCCAGCTCGGCGAACGCGGCGCCGACGACGTCGCGGACCTGGTCGGTGTCGGTGACGTCCAGCGCCCGGACCCACAGCCGCTCGCCGCCGTGCGCGGCGACGAGGTCGTCAAGCTGCTCGGGCCTCCGGGCGGTGGCGGCGACGCGGTCGCCCCGGGCCAGCAGCTGCTCGGTCAGCTCGCGGCCGAAGCCGCGCGAGGCGCCGGTGATGAACCACGTGGAGGTCATGGTGGCCCTGCCTGCCCGCCGCGGGGCCGGGTCAGTCGCGGTCGGGCTGCGCCAGCGCCCCGCGGGCGCCATCACCCAGCCAGCCCAGCAGCTCGCCGGCGGCGTCGACCACGCCGCCCCAGCGCGCGAAGCCGTGGACCATGCCGTCGAAGAACCGCGTCCGGACCGCCACTCCCACCTCGTCCAGCCGCGCGGCGAGCGCCAGGCCGTCGTCGCGCA
>JAOPZD010000102.1 GCA_025964295.1 Conexibacter sp. | reverse complement strand
CGTCGACACGAGGGTGCTGGACCTTTGTACGTTCCGAACCGACGGCCGCGCCGTTTGCGTGCCTGAGCCGGAGAGCGGCCTCGTCCCCGCGCCGCTCACCCACGGGGTCACCAAGCGCCGCGAGGTGGTCAAAAAGGCGATGCGCCAGCGGCTGGAGCAGGTCGACGCCCTGGCCGACCTGCCGACGCCCAAGCGCGGGCCGATCGTGAAGGCCCTGCTGCGCGCTGACGCCGCCGACGCCGTCACCCACACGCGGCGCCTGACGCGGCTGACGTACCGGCTCAAGCGCGTCGCGCGGCTCAATCCCGTGTACGCCGACGCCGCACTCGCGGCGTTCTCCGCCGAGCGCTCGCGGCAGGCCCAGGACTTCGACCTGGACCGATTCGTAGCCTAGGTGCCGGCTATGTCCGAGAGCTCCGGCACGTGATCGGCCGCGCCGCCCCTCACCTACACACTCTCCTGCGACACATCACCAGCCACTCGGACCACGAGAGCACGCAGCTCAGGGTCCGTCAGCTACGGCTCCGTCAGTAAGCCCTCGTCCGCGCCCGACGCCACCAGCGTCTCGTTCGCAGCACCGACGGATACGTCGCTCGACGGAACTGGTCGGCCTCACACCTCCAGGGCGTGCAGCAGTTGCACGGTGTGCGATCGCGCGAGGGGCGCGCCGGCGCCTCGTCGACTAAGGGATGTGCTGTCCATCGGCAAGGTCGGCGGCGGAGCCGGTGACCCGCGCTACTACATCGACAACGTCGCCCAGGGCAAGGAGGACTACTACTCCGGTCGCGGCGAGTCGCCCGGTCAGTGGATGGGCAGCGGCGCCGCAGCAGCACGCCTGCACGGAGCAGTCGACGATGAGCAGTTCCTGGCGTTGCTCTCCTCGCAGACCGCGAACCCGCGCAAAGTGTTGGCCTATGACTTGACGTTCTCCGCGCCCAAGTCCGTTTCGGTCCTGTTCGGTGTAGGTGACCGGACCTTGGGCGCCGGTCATTCGCGAAGCCCACGACCGGGCGGTCGAGGAGGCACTCGGCTACGTCGAGCGCCACGCGACGTGCACGCGTCGCGGTAGTGGCGGGCATCGCCTGCTGCGCGGCGAGGGCTTGAAGGTCGCGGCGTTTCGGCATCGGAGCTCGCGCGCCGGCGATCCCCAGCTGCATACCCACGCGGTGATCGCCAACGCGACGATGGCCGAGGGGCGCGCCACGACGCTCGACGGCCGCGCCTTGTACGCCCACGCACGGACCGCCGGCTACCTCTACGAGGCCGCGCTGCGTCGCCGGCTGACCGAGGCGCTGGGCGTGGAGTGGGAGCCGGCGAAGAAGCGTCCTTAACGGCATCCGCGGTGTAGGCATCGACCCAGAACAGCGGGCGCTCACGGTGCGGACCGCACGCGACGCCGAGGTTCGTCTCGGGGGCAGCTACCTCGACGAAGGCTGGCTCGAGCACGGCTACGCCCTGACCGCCCACGCGGCCCACTGCGCGACCGTCGACCGCTCGTTCGTGCTGGGCTCCGACGAGCTCTACTGCGAGTGGGGCTATGCGGCGCTCAGCCGCCACCGCGACCAAGCCCGGTTCTACGTCGTCTCCCCCCGCTCGGTCGAGCGCGCGCTCCCCGGGCTGGAGACCGGGCCCGATGACCTGGACGAGGATGTCGTCGCAACGCTGTCGACAAGCCGGACCAAGGACATGGCCTTGGACGTGCTTGCGCGTGGAGGAGTGGCCGGCACGGTCGATGCCCTCGACGAGGTCGCCCTGGCGGAGCAGCGCATCGCGCGCATGCAGGCTGAGCGTGATGGCCTGAGCCGGCTGCGCCGCTCGCGGCGCGCAGCGATCGAGCAGGACATCGCCCAGCAGCATGGGCGATCCAGCTGTGGTCTGCCCGGGCTGACGAGGCCGCCCGCGCCGTCCCGCTCCGGCCGCCGGAGCCACAGGTCACAGTGTCCGACCTGGTTGACCGTCACGCAGCGCGCACAGCGATGCTCGACCCGAGCAGCAGAGTGAGCGAGATGCTTGGGGATCGGCCCGCCAGCTTTGATGCGCGGGAAGCGTGGATGCGCCAGGCGGCGACATTGGTCGCCCGCGATGCTCCCTTCGAGCACGCGCCTCCCATTGCGCCGTCGATGGACCACCTGGGCCCCGAGCTTTGAGCGCGCCAGCCCGCGTACACGCCGCCCCGTCGCCGTCTAGACGAACGACCGGTCAAGCGGTAATCGGCCGGCACCGAATAAGTGAGCATGTCCTCGCGGATCCTCAAGCTGCGACGCCCCGACCAGTGCGCGCACTGTGCCACCGAGCTCACCGCGGGAAGCCAAGCCCATTGGGATGCCGACGCCCGAGCCGTCACCTGCATCAGCTGCCTCGTCCCGCCAGCTCCCCCGTCTCCGGCTCCCACGCCAGCACGGCAGCAGCCGATCGACCGCGGCGTCGCGGGCGCCAGCGCCCTGCGGGAGCACGAGCGGCGTAAGCACAACCGCGAGCAGCGGACGCGCCAAGCCCACCCCCACATCGGCAAGTTGCTGCTCGCTCTCCGCGACGAGCCACAACACGAGCTCGCCTTCCTCCGCGGCGCTCGCGGCGAGGTTGCCGTGGCCGGGTCTCTCGAGGCCCGGACGGCGGACGGCCCGACGGTGCTGCTGCACGACCGCCGAATGCCCCGGGGACACGGCAACATCGATCACCTCGCCATCTCCCCGAACGGGATCTTCGTCATCGACGCCAAGGACTGGAAGGGCAAGGTCAGCGTCTCCACGCCGCTCTTCGGCAAGTCCAAGCTCTTGATCGCCGGCCGCGACCGCACGAAGCTCATCGACGACCTCGATCACCAAGTCGCCGCCGTCGAGAGCGCCCTGGGCGACGCGGCGCGATCGTGGCCGATCCAAGGCGCGCTCTGCTTCACCAAGGCCGACCTGCCGATGCTTGGCCTCAGCACCACCAAGATGCGCTCGCATCTCCTGCTCTACCGCAAGGCATTGGCCAAGCGGCTCAACGCGACCGGGCCGTTCACGCTTGCGCAGATCGACGCCATGGCCCGCGCCCTCGCGGGGGCGTTCCCGCCAGCCTGAATCGTGACGTTTGTCCCCAGTCCCGGGACTGGGGACACCTCGCCACTCTTCGCCGTGTTCAAGGGCGAAGACGTCGTCCTGTTGCCGAAGCTCAGCGCGAGCGCGCCGGCGTGAGCGTCCTGCTGCTCGGCGCCGCGGCCTCGGCGCTCGAACCATGTCCTAGGACTTGACGCCTTGTCGCACGGTGAGATGCTCGACGCGGTTGGGTGCGGGTAGCTGACGAAGCGAAGCGCAGGCCCTGGGGCTCAGGGAGCCTGCCGCGCGGCCTATGTCCTTCGAGGACCCAAAGAATGCGCGCCCCGGTGTCGCGCCCGCACCCAGCTTCTGCCGCTCCGGCCGGGCACACCGGCCTACCCCCAGAAGATCCCGGTCGGATCGCGATCGACCTCGTTGAGCAGGACGGCGACCCGCGACACGGGGTTGATGTACTCGTACCGGCTCCAGCGCCCGTGGCTGTCGGCTGCAGCGTCCACTCGCGCTTCGTTGCCGTGTAGCGCAGCTGCGCACCGCCGACCGTGCTCCACTCCGGCCCGAAGTCGGGACTCCACGGAGCGAGCCGCTCAACGAAACGCTTACCGTGGCCGCGGATCGCGCGATCGGGTCCTCCCCGGCCCCCGCACCACCCCTCACCCCATCCCCATCCCCTCATCCATCCCCGACGGCACCGTCAGCCCGGGCACCACATCCGGAGCCACCATCACCGCGACGCCCAGCGCAAGCAGGATCGCCGCAGTCCCGTACGTCACCCCCCGCCCCCACTGCAGCGTCTTCTCCAGCGCGATCAACGCCGCCACGAACGCCATCCACACCAGGCTCATCACGCCGAGCGCGAACAGCGACGCCATCAGCGCCCAGCAGCAACCCACGCACCAGGCGCCGTGGCGCGCGCCCATCTCCAGCGCCCCAGGCAGGCCGTCGCGCCACGATCCCAGCAGGAAGCCGAGCGGGCTTCGGCACTTGGCCAGGCAGACATCCTTGAGCGGCGTGAGCTCGTAGCCCGCCGCAGCGACGAGCGTGGCCCCCGCCAGCCACCGCCCGGCGCCGTTCCACGACAGCTGGTCGCCCAGCAGCGCCTGGCCGGCGCGGAAGGTCCCGTAGGCGAGCAGCCCGGCGGCCGTCCAGGTCACGAGGTAGCCGGCGGTGAAGACCAGTGGCGCGGCGCGCGACGCACGCTGGGCCATCCGTGCGTAGAGCGCGACGGTCGGCGCCACCGACGGGAACATCATCGCCGCCATCATCACGACCCACACGCCGGCGAACCAGCCGAGCGCGCCGAGGGCCGTGCCCGGGCCCGCGTCCATCCCGCTCATGCGATCGGCGGTCGACGACCAGGCGACCACTGCAAGGGCGACCAGCAGCGCGATGAGGCCCAGGCGCGCCCGTGATGCCGCGAACGCGGGCGCGAGGCCGCCCGCGTCCGCCGCCGCGGCGCCCGCCGGCGACGAGCTCACCTCGGTCACGTCAGGCCGCCAGCGAGAACGGCGACTTCGAGAAGCCGGCCTTGCCCTCGTACTCGATCCCGAACGCGCTGATGCTCGAACGCGTCGCCCGGGAGATCGTCAGCTCCGAGCCGACGGGGTGGAAGATGCCGGTCATCCGCGCCGGCTCTCCCGACTCCACGCCGAACGGCACCACGTCCTCGATCTCGAAGTCGATCGCGTCGCCGATCTTCACGCTGTGACGCAACCCGTCCTCGCGAACCTCGATCGGCGCCCGCTGCACGCCGAGGTTCTCAGC
>JAOPZD010000086.1 GCA_025964295.1 Conexibacter sp. | reverse complement strand
CGCCGCGGGGGCGACGCCGCTGGGCGAGCAGGCCGCCGAGTCCTGGCGCCACGGACGCTTTCGCGCGCCCCGCCTGCGCGACGAGCTGCTCGGCGCGGGCCTGCTGATCGAGACGCTGGAGACCGCGACGACCTGGCGCGACCTGCTCGCGCTGCACGCGCGCGTCGGCGAGACGCTGCGCACCGCGCTGGACGGCGCGAGCCCGATCGTCGCGTGCCACGTCTCGCACCTCTACGCGGCGGGCGCCTCGCTGTACTTCACGGTCCTGGCGCGCCGCGACGGCGACGATCCCGTCGCCCAGTGGACGGCCGCCAAGGCCGCGGTGATGGACGCGCTGGCCGACGCCGGCGCGACGCTGACCCACCACCACGCGGTCGGCGCCGACCACGCGCCGTGGCTGGCGGCCGAGGTCGGCGACCTCGGCGTCGAGCTGCTGCGCGCCGTGAAGGCGCGGCTGGATCCGGCCGGGGTGCTGAACCCCGGCAAGCTGCTGCCGCCGGCGTCCGCGTAGGCCTACGACGGCAAAGCGCGACGGCCCGCCGGGGAGGGCGGGCCGTCGCTGGGTGCTGCGGAGGGGAGAGGGGTTCGAAGCGCGGGCGGCGGGTTACCGCTCGGTCTCGTCCTGGCCCTCGTCGTCCTCGCCCGGCGTGTCGCCGGCGAGCAGGCGGTAGAGGCCGCGGCGGGCGTCCTCGAGGATGCCCTTGGCCTCGCCGAGCTGCTCCTTGGTGCCGGTCTGGGCGACCTGCATCGCGGCGATCGCCAGCGCCTGGGCGGCGTGGCGGAGCTCGTGGAGCTCGCCCGAGGCGCCCTCGCCGACGGTCTCCCACGGCGTGCCGAACCGCTCGCGGTTGGCCTCGACGTGGGCGCTGCCCTCGTCGGTCAGCGCGAACGACTTGCGGCCCTCGTGCTCGGTGGCGCGGACGAGGCCCTCGTCCTCCAGCTGCGACAGCGCGGGGTAGACCGAGCCGGGGCTCGGGCGCCAGACGCCGCCGCTGCGCTCCTCGATCTCCTGCATCAGGCCGTAGCCGTTGCGCGGCTCGTCGGCCAGCAGCAGGAGGATCGCGGAGCGGATGTCCCCGCGCCGGGCACGCCGGCCGCCACGGCCGCCGCGATGGTGCGGACCGCCCGCAGGCCCGCCGAACCCGCCACGGCCGAAGCCGCCGGGAGGTCCGCCGAAGCCGGGCCCGCGCCCGCCCATCATCGCCAGGAGCTCGGGGAAGAACGCGCGGCCGCCTGCGCCGCCGCGATGCTGCTTGTGGTGGCAGCGCCCGTGTGGCGCTGCGTATGAGGCACCGGTCATGGTGCTCCTTCCGGTTGATCTATCGAACGAACATCACGATATATCGAGAACGTTCGTTTGTCAAGTCCGGCGGTGCGGCGCGGTGGCGGCGCGGGGCGGGCCATTCGGGGCCGAAGTGACGCCCGCCGGGGGATCCGGGTCGAGTTGTCGTGCACTGCGCCGGTCAACGCGACCCCGGAACCCCTTCGGGACATCGAGGGACGATTGAACCCCCATATACGTGGTTGAGTCGTCCCTCGACGTGCCCAGCGCCCCGCGCCGGACGCCACCAACGCCGGCGCCGGCGCCAGCGCCGATCAGCCCGCCGGCACCCCGAAGAGGATCGTGTCGACGTCGGTCATCGTCGAGCACTGCAGGTACCACCGGTACTCGAGCCCGAGCGACGCCACGAACGCCGGCAGCACCGCCAGGTCGTCGGGCCGGTGGTAGGTCGCCAGCGCCAGGCGCGGCTGCTGGGTGCGCAGCGTGTGGGCGGCGCCGCGGAGGACCTCCAGCTCGGCGCCCTCGACGTCGAGCTTGAGGAAGTCGACGCGGTCCAGCGCCCCGCGCGCGACCATCGCGTCGATCGCGTCGGTGACCGACGGCGTGACCGCCCGCCCTTCGGTCTGCTGCGGATCGTCGTGGGTGGTGACGCCCGCGGCGGCCGCGTCGTCGACCCAGATCTCGCGCCCGGCCTCGGCGGCCAGCGGCGCGCCGTGCACGCTGATGCGCGGCACGAGCTCGAGGTTGCGCTCGAGGTTGTCGGCGAGCAGCAGCAGGTTCTGCGCCGACGGCTCGAAGCAGTGCACGCGCCCCGCCGGCCCGACCTCGTGGGCCATCCACAGCGCGGTCTCGCCCCAGCAGCCGCCGACGTCGAGCGCGACGTCGCCGGGACGCGGGCGCGCGAGCGGCGCGGCCTCGGCGTCGCGGTAGGCGTACTGGGAGAAGAGGAGCGTCGAGGCCAGCGGCAGCGGCGGCCCGGCGAGGCGCAGCGGCAGGCCGGTCGCCGCGAAGTCGTAGACGTGGTGGGCCCACTCGAAGGGCGATCCGGGCATCCCGGCGACGCCGACCTCGCGCACCAGCCGTGCGGTCATCCCGATCACCGCGCGCCGGTACGGGCCGGGCTCGAGCTGCAGCCGCACGTGCGCGGGCCCGAGCGCGCGGTAGGCCAGGAAGCGCAGCAGCAGCGCGCGGCTGGGCTCGTCGCCCAGCGCGTCCCACAGCACGTCGCAGCGGTCGAGGACCTCGAGCTGGGCCGCGAGGCGCGCGCCGACGCCGGCGGGGTCGGGCAGCTCGCGGCCCCATGGCTCGAAGAGGCTGTCGACGTTGTCGGCCAGATGCGTCTGCTGGCCCTCGGCGACGACCTGCAGGAACGCGGCCCGGCGGGCGTCGGCGGCCGCGCCG
>JAOPZD010000080.1 GCA_025964295.1 Conexibacter sp. | reverse complement strand
GGCCGCCGCGCTCCTCCGCGGCAGCCCGCGCGTCGATCCCGATCCTCACCAGCGACCCACCGCCCGCCGCGCCGCGACCAGCGCCGCGTCGCGCGCCATGAACGCCAGCCGCGTCCGCGTCGCGTAGCCCGGGTAGTGGCGGATCCGCGGCCGCGGGACCGGCGCGTCGGCGATCGAGTTCCAGCGGCCGTCGAGCCAGGCGGTGCGCGCGGTCAGCACCGTCGGCGACTCCGGGCCCACTGGGTCGAGCGAGTACCCCAACAACCGGCAGATGGCCGCGTTCTCCCACCAGCGGTGGTCGATCAGGTCGTCCTGGGCCCAGATCTCGTCCATCAGCGCGATCGCCTCGTCGCCGCCGCGCAGGACCCACACGCCGGAGTTGGGCATCTGCCCCTCCTTGGTGTGGTGCTCGACCATCGCCATCAGGCGGTCGGCGGGCAGGTCGTCGGCGATGTCGCGGCGGCCGTCGAGGATCATCAGGTCGGCGTCGAGCCAGACGACGACCTCGTGCCGCGCGAGCAGGTCGCGCAGGATCGGGACCTTCGACCACGGGATCGGGCGCGACCCGTCCACCGGCTCGGTGTGCAGGTGCAGCTCGTAGCCGTAGCGCTCGGCGTAGGGGCGGAACGTCCGCGCCGCGACGCGCAGCAGCCGCTCCTGGGGGCCGCAGCCCAGCGAGACGAGCGCCCGGCTCACGCGGCCACCGGCGCCAAGGGGTGCTCCCGCCACTTGTCGAGGAAGTGCCTGCGGTTGCGGCGGTGGATCGAGCGCCACGTCTCCGAGCGCCCGTCGTACCTGACCCGCGCCCACGGCATCTGGCGCCGCGAGACGCCCCACTCGTGCGGAGCGTCGACGCCGGCGACGGCGTAGTTGCGCAGGCCCTGCGCGCGCGCGGCGGTGCAGAAGTCGACCTCCTCCCAGGAGGCCGGGGCGTAGAACTCGTCGAAGCCGCCGAGCGCGCGCCAGACGCTGGCGCGGCAGGCGAACAGGAAGCCCGAGACGACCTCGCACTCGGCCAGCGCGCCCGGCGCCAGCGACGCCGTGTCGACCCACTCGCGGTGCTCGCCGGCCGGGATGTCCCAGCGCGTGCCGACCGGCCCGACCACGCCGACGCCGTCGTCCGAGACCGCCGCCGCGTGCAGCAGCGCCAGCGACCGCGCGCCGAGCGCGACGTCGTCGTTGGCGAACACGAGCACCTCGCCGGAGGCCTGCTGCGCCGCGGCGTTCCAGCCCGGGGCGACGCCGCGGTTGACGCCGAGGTCGACGGTCCGGGTCCCGGCCGGCGCGCCCGCGTCGCCCGCGGCGATGCCGTTGAGCGCGACGACGAGCTCGCCGTCGAGGCCGTCCAGCGCGCCCGGCAGGTCGCGGGCGAGGGTCGTCAGGTTGGGCGCTTCGTGGCGGCGGTAGACGGCCACGCAGACGCTGATCGGCACCGGCATCGCGCGGCCACGATAGGGCAGCGGCCCCTAGTGTTGTCCCCCGATGGCCCCGCTGAACGTCGCCCTCGTGACCGAGACCTTCGACCTCGGCGGCACCGAGAAGTCGCTGCTCAACCACGCGCTGGCGTTCGACCGCACGCGCGTCGTGCCGCGCGCGATCGCGCTCGTCGAGCCGGGACGCCGCGCCGCCGAGCTGGAGGCCGCGGGCGTCCCCGTCGCCTGCGCGCACGGCGACCTGGGCCGCCTCACCGAGCTGCTGGCCGGCGCCGACGTCATCCACGCCGGCCGCGGCGGGCTCTACGACCCGCTGCTCCCGGCGGCCCGCCGCGCGGCGGGCGCCGGCGCCGTCATGGTCGAGACCAACGTCTTCGGCCTCTTCGACACCAGCCCGGACGAGCGCGACTTCGCCTGCCACCTGCTCATCAGCCAGATGTGCGCGATGCGCTACCGCCGCGCGGTCGGCCTCGACCAGGACGCGTTCTTCGCCCGTCACCGCGTGCTCTACAACCCGATCGACGTCGACCGCCTGCGCGCGCTGGCACCGCCCCCGCGTGAGGCGCGGATCGCGCTCGGGCTCGACCCCGACCGCCCGACGGTCGGGCGCATCGGCCGCGCCGACGACCGCAAGTGGTCGCCGATCCTCATCGCCATGCTGCCGACGCTCCTGCGCCTGGTGCCCGACGCGCAGGTCGTCCTCGTCGGCCTGACCGCCGAGCGCCGCCGCCAGCTGCGCCGGCTGGGCCTCGAGGACCGCGTCGTCGCGATCGAGCCGACGCCCGACGAGCGCGAGCTCGCGACGCTCTACGCCGCGCTCGACGTCCTGGCCGGGACCGCGGTGATCGGCGAGTCCTTCGGCGTCTCGCTCGCCGAGGCCCAGGCGCTGGGCGTCCCGGTGGTGACCAGCTCGACCCCGTGGGCCGACAACGCCCAGGTCGAGGTCGTCCGCCACGGCGAGACCGGCCTGGTGGCCAACCACCCGCGCCCGTTCGGCGAGGCGGTCGCCCAACTGCTGAGCGATCCCCAGCAGCGCGCCGCGTTCGGCGAGCGCGCCCGCGCGCACGTCGACCGCCACTTCGCCGCCGGCCCCGTCACCCGCCGCCTGGAGGACCTCTACGAGAGCCTCGTCCGCGACGGCCGCGCGCCCGCGGCGTGGGAGCCCGACGTCGCCGGCCTGGCCGCCTACGAGGCCGACTACCCGCGGCTGGCCACGACGCAGCTGCGGCCGCTGACCCGGCGCGAGCAGGTCGAGGCGCGCGCGACGTCGCTGGCCGAGCGCGTCGGCTGGCTGCTGCGCGACGCCCGCG
>JAOPZD010000072.1 GCA_025964295.1 Conexibacter sp. | reverse complement strand
GCCGGCGCCATCGGTGCGGCGATCGTCGCGGCGCTGCGCGCCGGCGGCCACGAGGTCGTCGTCCAGGACCGCGCCGCCGGCGACGTCGTCTGCGACCTCGCCGACGCCGGCCAGGTCCGCGCCGCGGCGGCCACGGTCCTCGAGCGCCACGGCCGCTGCGACGTGCTCGTCCACGCCGCCGCGGCGCTGGATCGCTTCACGCTCGCCGAGCTCGACCTCGACGCGTGGCGCCGGGTGCAGGCCGTCAACGTCGAGGCCGCGCTCCTGCTCGCCCACGCGCTGGCGCCGGGGATGGCCGAGCGCGGGTTCGGCCGGATGGTCTTCGTCGTCTCCGACACCGTCTACGCGCCGCCCGCGCCGGACCTCCTCGCCTACGTCGCGAGCAAGGCCGCGCTGATCGGCGTGACCCGCACGCTGGCCCACGCGCTAGGCGCGGACGGCATCGCGGTCACCGCCGTGGCGCCGGGCCTCACCGACACGCCCGCCGCGCGGGTCGGGATGCCGCCCGAGGCCTTCGCCGCCGTCCGCGCGCGTCAGGCGCTGCCGCGGACGCTGACGCCCGACGACGTCGCCGCCACCGTCGCGTTCCTGGCCTCCGAGGCCGCCGCCGCGCTCACCGGCCAGACGCTGTGCCCGGACGGCGGGCTGGCGCTGCGTTGAGCTGCGCGCCGTCCGCGATCAGGTAGGAGCAGATCCGCCCGTCGGGATCGCGCGCCGCCCGGATCGCCTCCAAGCGGGCGAAGTTCTCGTCCGCCAGGAAGCGATCCGGCCGGCGCGTGAAGTCGGTGTCGCCGAGGTAGACGCCCCGCCCCGCGCCACCCGCGGCGGCGAGCCGCGCGGTCTGCTCGTGCACCCAGGACCGGTACCGCTCGTCGTCGGCGTCGTCCGCGTAGATGACGTAGGTCGCCACGTAGACGTTGGCCTCGATCGAGAACGCCATGTCGGGCAGGGTGCGCGTCGGCGCCCAGCCGTACCAGATCGAGAACGAGTGCTCGGTCGGCAGGCCGCTCCACAGCTCGCGCAGCACCGGCGCCAGGTCGTCGGCGCCCGCGTCGGTCCACGTGCAGTCGACGGCGTAGCGGTGGCCCTCCGGGTTCTGGATCGCCTGCGCGGCGTTCTCCTGGGCGATCGTCGTCAGCCCGCGCTCGTGCCCGAGTGCCCGGGCGGCCAACCCGGCCGGCGGCGCCAGCGGCGCCAGCAGCGCGTCGGCCTGCTGCGTCGAGTCGCACATCGCGGTCGTGTGCAGCAGCAGCACGGCCGCGTCGCCGAACAGGCGCGTCGCGGCGACCACCGGCTCGACGATGACGTCGAGCGCCGGCAGGACGTCGTGCAACCACCCCAACAGCTCCTCGAGGTCGTCGAGCGCGAACGTCCACGTGTCCTGCACCATCGCGGCCGGCCGCGGGTGCGTGCGCAGGTGAAAGCGCGTCACCACGCCGGGGAAGCCCGGCCCCGCCCCGCGCGCCGCCCAGTACAGGTCGCTGTTGCGCTCGGCGTCGGCGCGGACCAGCTCGCCGTCGGCGGTGACGACGTCGACCGCCAGGACGTTCTCGCAGCCCCAGCCCCAGCGGCGGCTGTTCCACCCCTGGCCGCCCTGCAGCAGGAAGCCGCCGAGCCCGACGCTCTCGCAGTGCCCGCCGGGGAACATGCGCCCGTGGCGCTCGAGGAACGGGTCCAGCTCGGTCCCGCCGCGGACCGCCGGGTTGGCGGTGGCGACCTCGGTCGCCGCGTCGTAGGCGATCTCGCGCAGGGCGCCGAGGTCGATCAGCAGCGCGTCGTCGCGCACCGACCACGCCGCCCACGAGTGCCCGCCCGAGCGCACCGACACGCGCCAGCCCTCGTCGCGGGCGAGCCGCATCCCGGCGACCACGTCGTCCTCGTCGGCGGCCAGGAGGACGGCCGCCGGCCACCGCTCCGGGCGCCGCGCGTTGAAGACCGAGCCGACGCGCGCGGCCTCGTAACCCTCGTCGCCGCGCCGCAGGAGCGCTCCCGTGAAGGCCATCAGACGATCACCGACTGGCCGCCGTCGACCACGATGTCGATGGCATTGAGATACGCCGCGTCGTCGGAGGCGAGGAACAGCGCGACCCGCGCGACGTCCTCCGGCTCGCCCAGCCGCCCGAGCGGGTGGGCGGCCTCCATCCCGTGCATCGGATGCTCGGGGTCGGCGAGGAGCTCCGCGATCTGCGGGGTGACCGTCAGCCCCGGGCTGATCGAGTTGGCCCGGATCCCGCGCCGCGCGCCCGACGCGGCGAGGTGGCGCGTGATCGCCAGGACGCCGCCCTTGGCCGCGCCGTGCGCGGCCTGCTCGGTGAACGCCGCGCCACGGTGGGCCGAGACCGAGGCGGTGTTGATGATCACCCCGCCGCGGTCGGAGGCCGCCAGCCCCTCCCACGCGGCCTGCGTGACCGTGAAGATCAGGTCCAGCTCGTTGTGCAGCGTGAAGCGCCAGTCGTCCCAGGTGACGTCCTCCAGCGGCCCGACCCGCGTCGCCGAAGCGTTGTTGTACAGGACGTCCACCCCGCCGAGCGCGGCGACCGCCGCGTCGACCCAGCGCACCGCGCCCTCGGGGTCGGCCAGGTCCACCGGCGCGAAGGCCACCATGTCGCCCCCGGCCGCCCGGACCGCGGCC
>JAOPZD010000070.1 GCA_025964295.1 Conexibacter sp. | reverse complement strand
GCCGTCGCCGCTGCGCCGGCGCCCGGCGCGAGCGCGACGCCGCCCATCCGCTTCGGCGTCGAGCTCGGCGACGGCGCGCGCCTGGGCCACCGCACCGAGATGACGCTGGACCTCCACGTCAGCGCGGCGATGGCGCCCACCACCGAGGTCCGGCTGCTCACGCCCGCCGGCATCACCCTCAGCGACACCCGGCTCGGCGCGACCTCCTGCCGGCGCCCGGCCGCCGAGATCCGCGACGTGCAGGGGCCGGTCCGGCACGGCCGCTGCCCGGCCAACTCGCTGATGGGCACCGGCACGGCGACCGCCGGCCTGCTGCTCAACGAGGAGCAGACGATCTTCGGCGCCGCCGCCATCGAGCTGCACGCCGGCGCCTCGGTCGACGACAAGCCCGGGCTGCTCGTCACGGCCGACACCTACAACCCGGTCCGGATGCAGCTCACCTACGCGGGCTACATCTACGTGCCGCCCGACGCGTTCGGCATCGGGCTGGCGCTGTTCGTGCCCGCGCTCCCGCATCCGCCGTTCGGCGCGCCCGTGGCGCTGGCCACGCTGCACCTCGTCGTCGGCCGGTCGTCGATCACCTACCACCGGACCGTCCGCGGGCGCAGCGTGCCCTACCACCCGGGCGGCATCCCGCTGCCGCCGGCGTGCACGCCCGGCGGCTTCCGCTTCCGCGCGATCCTGCGCTTCGCCGACGGCGCGCGGCGCTCGGCGGACGCGATCGTGCCCTGCCCACCGGCACGCTGAGGCCTCGCGGACGCTGAGCGCCCTCTAGCGATCTGCCCCGCCGCCAGATATGCTCGCGTGTCCGAAAGGGAGGGACCGGTGTCGGAGTCAACTCGTTACGCGGTACTGGGTTTGGTCGCCCGTCAGCCGACGCACGGCTACGCGGTGTTCGACCAGATCCGGCGCTGGCCGCTGGACCCCGCGCTGATCCCTGAGCGCTTCACGATCTACCGCGCGCTGCGACGGCTCAGCGACGACCACCTGATCGAGGCGCGCGACGCCGAGCCCGGGCGCGGGCCCGAGCACGTCGTGCGTACGACCTACGGGGCGACCGCCGAGGGCGAGCGCTGCCTCGAGGACTGGCTGCGCAGCCCGCCCACGACCTACGAGGACCTCTGCATGCGGATCGGCGCCGCCCGGCGCGAGGACCTGCCGCTGATCGTCGAGTTCGTGGCCGCCGCCGAGCGCGCTTGCCTGGCCCGCCTGCAGGACCTGCGGATGCCGGAGGTCGAGTCGCTGGCCGCCCGCGGCGCGCCGTGGGAGCACGTGTCGACCGTGCTGCTCGGCCGGCTCGAGGCCGCCGAGGTCGCCGGGCGCTCGAAGGTCCTGCGCGACCTGCGCCGGACGCTGGCGACCCTGCAGGCGACGACTCCCGGCGCGCGCTGACCGCCATGGCACCGCTCCTCGCACTCGAGTCGGTGAGCGTCCGCCACTGGCGCGGGCGCCGGCCGGTCCCGGTCCTCGACGACGTCGTCCTCGAGCTGCACGCGGGCGAGTTCGGCGGCGTCTGGGGCGACCGCGGCGCCGGCAAGACGACGCTCGCCAAGGTCGCCGCGGGGATCCTCGAGCCCGACCGCGGGCGGGTCCTCTTCGACGGCCGGCAGCTCACCGCCGACGCGCGGCGCGCGCGCAACGGCGCGCTGCACACGCAGATCGGGCTGGCCACGCGGCGCGGCCCGGGCTTCGAGGACCTCGCCGCCGAGGCGTGGATCGCCTCGACGATGCTCACCGGCCTGTCGTGGGGCGCCGCGCTCAAGCGCTCGCGGCTGGCGCTCGAGCGCGTCGGCGCCGCCGACGTCGGCGGCGAGCCGTGGGAGAACCTCTCCGACGGCGAGCGCATGCTCGTCGCGATCGCCCAGGCCATCGTCCGCGGCCCGCGGCTGCTGGTCGTCGACGATCCGGTCGCCGGCCTCGGCGTGCAGCGCCGCGCCGAGATCATGGAGCTGCTGCACGCCATCGCCGCCGAGGGCGTCGCGGTGCTGATGACCGCGGCCGAGCTGGTCGAGCTCCAGGGCCTCGACCACATCTGGTCGCTCGACGACGGGCGGCTGGACGGGCCGCCGAGCCGCCCGCTGGCGACGGTCGTCCCGCTGCGGAGCGCGGGTGGCGCGTAGCCTGACGGAGGGTGCGGGCGGCACGGGCACGCCACCGCCGCTGCTCGAGTTCCGCGAGGTCCGCCGCCACTACGACAGCAGCGCGGAGCTCGTGCGCGCCGTCGACGGCGTGTCGCTCACCGTCGAGGCCGGCGAGCTCGTCGCGCTCTACGGCCCGTCGGGCTCGGGCAAGTCCACGCTGCTGCGGATCGCCGCCGGGATCGAGCCGCCCGACGGCGGCGGCGTCTTCGTCGAGGGCCGCGACATCACGCGCCTGTCGGAGAAGGACGGGGCCCACTACCGCATGCACGTGCTCGGCTGGGTCGACCAGGTCTCCGACCTGATCGGCGGCGCGAGCGCGCTGGACAACGCCGCGGTCAAGCAGCTCGTCGCGCTGCGCAGCCTGCGCCAGGCGCGGCGGTCGGTCGCGCCGCTGCTGGAGCAGCTCGGCCTGGGGGAGTGCCTCAACCGGCGCGCCGACTCCCTGTCGATGGGCGAGCGCCAGCGCGTGATGATCGCCCGCGCCTTCTCGCTGGACCCGCAGGTCCTGCTCGCCGACGAGCCGACCGGGAACCTCGACAGCCGCCGCAGCCACGAGGTGCTCGCGCTCCTGCAGGAGGCCACGCACGCCCGGCAGATGGCCACGCTGCTGGTGACCCACGACGAGCACGCGATCGCCTACGCCGACAAGGTGTACACCTTGCAGGACGGCGTCCTGCGCGACGCGGGTCCCGACGCCGTCCCCACGCCGTGAGCCTGACCGCCTGGGGCCTGGAGTCGGTCAAGCCCCGGCGACTGCGGGTGTCCAGCGCGCTGATGCTGTACCGCCTGCGCTGGCGCAAGCGCTGGGTCCAGGAGCTGCTGGCGATGCTCGGCATCGCCGCCGGCGTGGCCTTGTTGTACGCCACGCAGGTCGCCTCCACCTCCTTGTCGGGCCCCGTGCGCAGCCTCAACGACGGGCTCGTCGGGACCAGCCAGCTGCAGCTGCTCTCGCGCGGCTCGGTCGGCTTCCCGGACAGCCTCTACCGCGACGTGCTGGCGATCCCCGGCGTCCGGCACGCCGCGCCCGTGCTGCAGGTGCCGGGCAACGTCATCGGGGCCCACGGCGAGAGCGGCGTGACGTTCTTCGGGGCCGACCCGCGGGTCGTCAAGCTGCGGGGGACGTTGTTGAAGGGGTTCGACAGCGCCGACGCCGCACAGCAGGAGTCGCTCGTCGTCCCCACGTCGATCGCCAAGGCGATCGGCACGCGCTTCGGCGACGACGTCCGCGTGCAGATGGCCGGGCGCACGACGACGGTGCCGATCGTCATCGCGGGCCGCGAGCAGATCGGCTCGCTGGCGCGCACCTCGATCGCGCTCGTCCCGCTGGCCTACCTGCAGCGCCTCGCCGGCGTCGGGCACGCGGTCACGAGGATCCTCGTCGAGGCGCGGCCCGGCCAGCTCGACCGCGTGCGGCGCGGGCTGCAGCGCCTCGCCGCGGGGCGCGGGGACGTCCGGACGGCCGCCCACGAGGCCCAGCTCTTCGACAAGGCCGTCAAGCCGACCAGCGAGGCGTCGACGGTCTTCAGCGTCCTCAGCGCGCTGGTCGGCTGGCTCTTCGCGGTCTGCGCGCTGCTGGTCACCGCCGCCGAGCGCCGCCGCCTGGCCAACCAGCAGCGCGACCAGGGCTACCCACCGTCCTCGACGCTGGTGACGATGCTCGTCGACGCCGCCGTCGTCGGGGTCGTCGGGACCGTGGTCGGGCTTGCGGCGGGCGAGATCCTGTCGCGCCGCGGCTTCCAGTCCGACGTGAGCTTCCTGTCGGGCGCCTTCCCGATCGGCGACCAGCGCGTCGTGACCTGGCAGAGCGTCGCGCTCGCGGCCGGGGGCGGCCTGCTCGCCGCGGCCTTCGGGGTGCTCGCGCCCGTCCGGCACGTCGTCGTCGCCAGCCTGCCCGGCGGCCTGCGGAGGACCCGGAC
>JAOPZD010000068.1 GCA_025964295.1 Conexibacter sp. | reverse complement strand
CGGGCGGCGCTGCCGCACGCGCCCAGCGCGGCGGCCGCGAGGGCGCCCGACGCGAGCGCGAGAAGGCGATGGGTCATCGGTCCGGAGGTCCTTCGTCCTGCGGGGGTCGGCGAACCGCGGCCGGCGCCCCGGGCATCCGAGCCCGGGGCGCGGCGCCGCGCGGGCGTCCTAGCCCTTGACCGTCACCGTCTTGGTGTACGTCTTGGCCTGGCCGCCCGTGCTCGGGCGGAACGTCACGGCCAGCGTGCCCTTCAGCCGCTTGCCGTGCAGCGCCTTGGCCGCCTTGGCGGTCGAGCGGCGCAGCCGCAGCGTCACCGTGCCGGCCTTGGTGACCTTGCCCGCGCCGCTGGCGATCGTGACCTTCCTGCCCTGGCTCTTGGCCGCGATCGACGCCTTCAGCGTGCCCGTCCCGCGCACCGCCGCCTTGACCGCGGTGTAGCCCGAGACCAGGTCGTCGAACACCACGTGGATGGTGATCGTGCCGCTCAGGCCCTTCGGGCCCTGCGGGCCGACCGGGCCCTGGGCGCCGACGGGACCGGGCGCGCCGGCGTCGCCGGTCGCTCCCTTGTCGCCGGCGGGACCCTGCGAGCCCACCGGGCCGGGCGCGCCGGGGGCACCGTCCGGGCCCTTGTCGCCCGGCTCGCCCTTCGGGCCCTGGTCCTTGGCGGGCCCCGTGACCTCGTAGGTCTGGTTGAGGCCGTGCTGCTGGGTGAAGAAGATCCGGACGCCGTCCTGCCGCGCCGGGTCCTTCGTGCCGAGCAGCCCGAGCTGCGTGGCGTCGCCGTCGGAGACGAACACGCCCGTGGGCTCGTTGTTCTCCTTCTGGTTGTTCAGCGACTCGGGGTCGCGGCCCAGCGCGACGAGGCGCTTGGCGTCCGTGTTGGCGTCGGCGCGCGACCTCGTCAGGTCGTAGGACCAGACGGAGTCCAGGACGCCGGCCTGGTTGTGCAGCGTGTCGCCGCGGTCCTCGGTGGTCAGGAACGTGTCCTTGTCGAGGAAGGTGATGTTGTCGAACGAGTTGTGGGTCTGGTCGCCCAGCACGATGTTCTCGACGGTGCCGGCGTCGCCGCCCGCCGCGTCCATGTCGAGCCGGAAGAACGCGCCGAAGGCGCCACGGTCGGCCGCGCCCGGGTACTGCCCCGCGGTCAGGTCCGTGTCGCCGGTCTCGTCGAACACGTAGGACGCGAAGTCCGAGCCCGGCACGAACTTGCCGTTCTCCGGGCGCTTGAGCGGCGTGGCGCCCTTGGCCTTGGCGGCCGCGTTGGCGTCGAACGACGCCTGGCCGTCGACCTCGGTGTCGTGGATCGTGACCCACTTGGCCTGCAGCGCGTCACCCGAGTGCAGCTTGCGGATCGCCTCGCCGAAGGTGTCCTCGCGGGCGCCCGCCGGATCCGTCGCGGCGCTGTGGAAGGTGATCGGCCCGCTGTCGGTCGCGATCTGCAGCGCCTGCAGCCGGCCGCGGCTGAGGTCGGTGCGCTTGAGCGGGACGAAGCGGTAGACGAAGGAGTTGGGCTGCTTGACCTTCGTCGCCGTGCCGTTGTCGCTCTGGGTCGAGCCGCCGGTGTCCTCGACGACGTAGACGTTGCCGAGCTTGTCGACGTTGACGCCCTCGAAGCCGCCGCGGCCGAACGCGCCGTTGAGCCACTGGACCGTCGGGGCGTCGGTGCTCGTGCCCCACTTCAGGCTGGTCTGGACGATGCCGCCCGTGTTGCCCGCCTCGCTGGAGAACAGCAGCTTGTCGTTGAAGGGGTCGAGCGTCGAGCCGTCGATCGACGACAGGCCGGTCTCGCCGTTGCCGTTGAGCCCCGTGCTCAGGAGCGTGATGCGGTGGTCGGGATCGGTGACGTCGAGGTTGACGCGCGTCAGGTAGGCCTTGCCGGCGCCGTTCTCGTGGCCCTGGATCAGGAAGTGGCGGCCGTAGTCGTAGCCGGCGGTCGGGCCGCCGATGCCGTCCACGGTCAGGTAGGTGTTCTGGTCGGGCTCGGTGCGGGTCCGGGCCAGCGGGTCCGCGTTGTCGTACAAGTACCCGTAGGACTGGTAGATGCCGGTCGGGTTCTCCAGGGCGTCGCTGCCCTTGGCCACGACGCTCGAGGTGAAGCCGGCGGCCAGGACGTTGGCCGGGGTGCCCGAGGCGGGGTTGGCCGCCGGGACGCCTGAGGTGATCTGGGCGACGGCGGCCGCCGCGGCCGCGAGCCCGGCGACGCCGACGGCGGCGCCGGGGATGAACTTGCGCAACGTGTGCTCCTTGCACTCGAGAGGGAGATGAGGCGCCCGGCAACGTATGCCGGGCGATGGGTCCCTCCGGTGAACCGCTGGTCATCAACTCGTTGCCGAGTTGTGACCCGCCGCGCTCAAGGGGCGCTGACCGGCCCGCTCTCCCCCGCGAAGACGGGCGCGCCGCCCGCGAAGTCCAAGGACACGCGGTAGGTCCCGGCCGGCGCGCCGGCCTCGATCGTGAACGAGCCGCCGTCGGCGCTGACGTCGGCCGTGGCGACCGGGTCCTGGGTGTAGCGGTCATAGCAGCCGGTCGGGACGCCGACCTGCGACGGCGAGATGATCGACCCGGGCGGGTTGCTGTAGGCGTTGCAGACGCGGTCGAGCTTGCGGTCCAGGCGGACCTTGCGGCCGGGCTGGGCCGGGCTGATCGTGCCGGTGACGCGCAGGCGGCCGTCGGGCAGGCGCGCCGCGGTCGGCGTCACGTGGACGAGCGTCCGCAGGTAGGTGGTCTGGGCGGTCGGGATCGTGGCGCCGCCGCTCGCCGGGCGCGTCTCGGCGGCCAGGAAGCGGTACGGGACGACGGGGCCGGGGATCGCGATCGTCGCGGTGCCGTCGGCGCCCGTGGTGGCGAGGCGGCCGGTCGGCCGCGGCGCGCCGGGCGCGGTCTTGAGGTCGGTCGGCGTGACCGACAGCAGCTCGACGGCGACGCCGGCGACCGG
>JAOPZD010000066.1 GCA_025964295.1 Conexibacter sp. | reverse complement strand
GGCGGGCTCACCGAGCAGGCGGCGGGGTGGACCGGCCTGCGGCCGGGCACCGCGGTGGCCGCGGGCAACATCGACGCCCACGTGACGGCGCCCGCCACGCAGGCCGTGGGGCCGGGCCAGATGCTCGCGGTGATGGGCACCTCGACGTGCCACGTCATGAGCGCCGAGCGCGTCGCGGAGATCCCCGGCATGTGCGGCGTGGTGGACGGCGGGATCGCGCCCGGCCTCTGGGGCTACGAGGCCGGCCAGAGCGGGGTCGGCGACGTGTTCGGCTGGCTCGTCGACCACGCCACGCCGCCGTCCTACCACGAGGCCGCCGCCGCGGCCGGCGTCGACCTCCACACCCACCTGAGCGCGCTGGCCGGTCGCCAGGCGGTCGGCGAGCACGGCCTCGTCGCGCTGGACTGGCTCAACGGCAACCGATCGCTGCTGGTCGACCACGAGCTCAGCGGGCTCATCGTCGGCCTCACGCTGGCCACGCGCGCGCCCGACATCTACCGCGCGCTGATCGAGGCGACCGCGTTCGGGACGCGCAAGATCATCGAGGCGTTCGCCGCGGGCGGCGTGCCGGTCGAGGAGCTGTTCGTCGCCGGCGGCCTGGCCAAGAACCCGCTCGTCATGCAGATCTACGCCGACGTCACCCGGATGCCCCTGCACGTCAACGGGTCGGCCAACGGGCCGGCGCTGGGCGCCGCGATCCACGCCGCGGTCGCCGCCGGCGCCTACCCCGACGTGCACGCGGCGTCGGCCGCAATGGGGACGGTCCACCGCGACGCCTACGTCCCCGACGAGCACCGCGCCGCCGCCTACGACGAGCTCTACGCGCGCTACGTCGCGCTGCACGACCACTTCGGCCGCGGCGGGGACGACGTCATGCACGCGCTGCGCCGGCGGCCGGCGCGGCTGGAGCTCGCGGCCCATGACTGACGCGATCTCCGCGCTGCGCCGCGAGGTCTGCCGCCTGCACGCCGAGCTGCCGCGCAACGGCCTCGTCGCGTGGACCAGCGGCAACCTGTCGGCGCGCGTCGCGGGGGAGAGCCTCATGGTCATCAAGGCCAGCGGCATCCCGTTCGACGAGCTGACGCCGGAGGCGATGGTCGTCTGCGACTTCGACGGCCTGCTCGTCGAGGGCGACCTGACGCCCTCCAGCGACGCGGCGACCCACGGCCACGTGTACGACAAGCTGCCCCACGTGGGCGGCGTCGCCCACACGCACAGCGCCTACGCCACCGCCTGGGCCGCCCGCGGCGAGGCGATCCCCTGCGTGCTGACCGCGATGGCCGACGAGTTCGGCGGCGAGATCCCCATCGGCCCGTTCGCGCTGATCGGCGACGCCGAGATCGGCCGCGGCATCGTCACGGCGCTGAGCGGCCATCGCTCGCCGGCCGTGCTGATGCGCAACCACGGCGTCTTCACGGTGGGCGCGCGCGCCGTCGACGCGGTCAAGGCGGCGGTCATGTGCGAGGACGTCGCGCGGACCGTCCACCTGGCCCGTGCGCTCGGAGAACCAGTTCAGCTCGACGCGAAGGACATCGATGCCCTCTACGACCGCTACCACAACGTCTACGGTCAGCGGTGAGCGCGGGCAGGCGCGGCCGCGGATCGGCCTGCTCGGCGTCATGCAGGCGCTCTACGACGACATGCTGCCGGGCATCACCGAGCGCCAGGCGGCCTACGCGCAGTCGATCGGCGCGGCGCTGGCCGACGTGGCCGACGTCACGGTCGGCGATCCGGTCAAGGACCGGGCCGACGCCGACCGGGTGATCGCCGAGCTGGAGGCCGGCGGCCTCGACGGCCTGCTCGTCGTGATGCTGACCTACGGGCCGGCGATGCACGTCACCCGCGCGCTCGCCGCGACGAGCCTGCCGGTCTGTCTGCTCAACACGCAGCCGGAGGCCGAGATCACCGCGGCCTGGGACATGGCCGACCTGACCTACAACCAGGGCATCCACGGCGCCCAGGACACCGCCAACGCGATGGTGCGCGCCGGCCGGCCGTTCACGGTGATCACGGGCGACTGGCAGTCCGGCGCCTTCCAGGACGACGTCACCGCGTGGGCGCGCGCCGCCGCGGCGGTGACGCGATGGCGCTCGCTGCGCGTGGCGATCTTCGGCTACGCGATGAACGGGATGGGCGACATCCGCGTCGACGAGCACGCGTTCCTGCGCACGCTCGGCCCGCAGGTCGACGCGCTGGGCACCGGTGAGCTGCAGCGCGCGATGGCGGCGGTCGACGACGAGGCGGTCGCCGCCCTCATCGACGCCGAGGACGCGCGCTTCGCGATCGACGAGCGCCTCAGCCGCGATGAGCGCACCGACCACGCCCGGATGCAGCTCGGGCTGCAGGCGCTGCTCGACGACGGCGGCTACCGCGCCTACTCCACGCACTTCGGCGCGATCGCGCAGGACGGCCGCTTCGCTCGGCTGCCGCTGGCCGCCGCCTCGAGCCTCATGGCGGCGGGCTACGCCTTCGCCGCCGAGGGCGACGCGGTGACCGCCGCGCTGATGGCGGCCGCGCAGGACCTGCTCGGCGAGACGCAGTTCACCGAGATGTACGCCATGGACTTCGCGCGCGACGCCATCCTCATGAGCCACATGGGCGAGGGCAACTGGGTGCTGGCGCGCGCGGACCGCCCGGTGCGCCTGATTAAGCGCGCGCTGGGCATCGGTGGGCTGGGGGACCCGCCGACGTTCCTCTTCCAGTACCGGCCCGGCCCGTGCACGCTGGCCACGCTGGTCGCCTTGGAGGGCACGCGATTCCGGCTGGTCGTCAGCGAGGGCGAGATCCTCGACAGCGACGAGCTGCCCGCGCTCGAGATGCCGTATGGGCTGTTCCGGCCAGACTCGGGCGTGCGGACCTGCATGGACGCCTGGCTGCGCCTCGGCGGCCCGCACCACCAGGTGCTCAATCCGGGGCGGCACGCGAGCGCCTGGGAGGCGTTCTGCGAGGCGGCGGGGGTCGAGTTCACGACCGCCTGACCGCCGTGTGGTCCAACAACCGGAGGGCATCATGTCGTTCATCTCCGCATCACCCACCCTGCGCCGCGCCCGGGTCGCGCTGGCGTTCGTCGCGGCGGGGGTAGCCGCGTCGATGGTCCCTGCCGCCGGGGCCTCGGCCCAGCAGCCACCCTCGATCTCCAAGTCGAGCTTCGGGCAGCTGGCCGACGGCACGCAGATCGACCGCTACACGTTGACCAACGCCCGGCGCATGTCGATCTCGATCATCACCTACGGGGCGACCCTGCAGGCGGTCAACGTCCCTGATCGCTCTGGCCGGGTGGCCGACGTCGCGCTCGGCTTCGACTCCATCGCCGGCTACACGAGCCCCGCGTACCTCAAGAGCAACCCGTACTTCGGGGCCACGATCGGGCGCTACGGCAACCGCATCGCCAAGGGGCAGTTCACGTTGGACGGCCAGACCTACCAGCTGCCGATCAACAACCCGCCCAACAGCCTGCACGGCGGCGACCAGGGGTTCGACAAGCGCGTGTGGACCGCCGAGCCGCTGCCCGTCAGGCGCGACTCGGCGTCCGTCGTGTTCAAGTACACGTCGGCCGACGGCGAGGAGGGCTATCCCGGGACGCTGCCGGTGACCGTCACCTACACGTTGACCAATCGCAACGAGATCCGGATCGACTACCACGCGACGACCGACAAGCCGACCGTCGTGAACCTGACCAACCACTCCTACTGGAACCTGGGCGGCGAGGGCACGGGCACGATCGACGACCACCAGCTGCAGATCGACGCCAGCCGCTACACGCCGGTCGACCCGACGCTGATCCCGACCGGGGTGCTCGCGCCCGTGGACGGGACGCCGTTCGACTTCCGGCAGTTCCACGCCGTCGGCGAGCGGCTGCGCGAGAACGACCCGCAGCTGGTCAACGGCAAGGGCTATGACCACAACTTCGTCCTGGACCGCCGGCCCGGCGACTCGGGGCTGGACGTGGCCGCCCGCCTGCGCGACCCCGGCAGCGGCCGGCAGCTGACGATCCTCACGACCGAGCCCGGGCTGCAGTTCTACTCGGGCAACTTCCTCGACGGCACGCTGTACGGGACCAGCGGCCATCAGTACCGGCAGGGCGACGGGCTGGCGCTCGAGACCCAGCACTTCCCCGACTCGCCGAACGAGCCGACGTTCCCGTCGACCGTCCTGCGGCCGGGGCAGACCTACGCCACGACGACCGTGTTCGCCTTCGACGCCGAGGGAGGGCACGGCCACCACCACTGAGCGCTGGTCATGGAGGCATCGGCCGAAGGCTCCCTGCCGCGGGGGCCTTCGGTCGTCATGCCGTGCCGCGCCGCACCCGCGCTGGGCAATACGGCACACCACGGTCCCACCTAGGGCATCCTCGTCCCAGACATAGGGATGCCCCGCCGCGCGATCGACGTGGACGCCCGATGTGGAGCGCGCGCCGCCACGGCAACCTGCTGGCCATGACCACTCCCATCCGGCGCGGCGTGCGCTCCGTCCTCTCCCTCGCCGTCCTGATCCTCACCGCGCTCGGCGCCGCGACGGCGACCGCGTCGGCCGACGTCTACTGCGTCCACGCCACCGCGAGCCAGCCCTGCGCCGCCGGCAGCCACGACGAGGGCTCCGACCTCCAGGCCGCCTTCAACGCCGCCCAGGTGAGCGCGTCGGCGAGCACCGTCCGCATCGGCGCCGGCACCTACCCGGCGCCCACCCAGGCCGGCTTCTCCTACAACGGCACGCCGGCGATCGACGTCATCGGCGCCGGGAAGGGCAGCACGGTGCTCACCGGCGTGTCGCAGGGCTTCGCCCGCGTGCTCACCATCGGGACGGCGGCGGGCTCGACCGTGTCGGACCTCAGCCTCCGCCTCCCCGCGGTCACCTACACGACCGGCCTCGAGCTGCACGGCGGGACCGCGCACGACATCGACGTGACCAACGAGCCGGGAGCCGTCGAGGCCACCGGCGTGTCGCTCCTGGGCGGCGCGACGCTGCGCGACAGCGCCGTGCACCTCACCGGCGCGCAGAGCGACTTCAACACCGGCGTCGCCTCCGACGCCGGTCCCGGCAACACGATCAGCGACGTCACCGTCGTCAGCCCGACCTACGGCCTGCTGGCCTCCGGCCCCACGACGACCGCCCGGCGCGACCGGTTCACCGCTGGCAGCGCCGCCGTCCTGGCCGAGGGCGGCACGCTCAACGTCGACGACAGCCTGCTCGTCGCCACGGGCACCTCGCCGTCCGCGCTCGCCGCCTATGACCGCTCGTCGGCCGGCAGCAACGTCAACGGCACCAACCTGACGCTGGTCAACACCGGCGACCAGGCCGGCGCGGCCGGCGTCCTGGCCAACGGCCAGCAGCCCGGCTACACGGCCGAGATCGACCTGTACAACTCGATCGTCCACGGCTTCCCCACCGCGCTGAAGACCGCCAACGAGGGGATCGTCACCACGTCGGCCGACGACCTCCAGGGCACCAGCTCGACCGTCGATGGCGGCCAGATCTTCGGGTCGACGACGAACGTCGCGCTGGCTCCCGGCTTCGTGGATGAGGCCGGGGGCGACTACCACCTGCACCACGACTCGCCGCTGATCGACCTCAGCGCGCTGGTGTTCTCCGCCAACCCGACGGACCTCGACGGCCGCACGCGGCCGGTTCCGTGGCGCGCCGGCGGCGCCTCCACGCCGCAGGACCTCGGCGCGTTCGAGTACCAGCACGCGGCGCCGGTCGCGGCCGCCGCGGCCTCCGATGCCGACGTCGCGATCGGCCAGAGCGTGACCTTCGACGCGACCGCGTCGCACGACCCCGACGCCGGCGACCAGCTCACCCACCAGTGGGCCTTCGACGACGGCGCGACGGCGACGGGCGCCACGGTCCACCACGCCTTCGCCACCGCCGGCGCCCACACGGCGACGCTGACGGTGACCGACCCGACCGGCCTGACGGCGACCGCGACCGCCGGCACGACGGCGCACGCGCCCGCGACGGTGGGGCCGTCGG
>JAOPZD010000058.1 GCA_025964295.1 Conexibacter sp. | reverse complement strand
GTCAGCGGCGTGCGCAGCTCGTGGCCGGCGTCGGCGGCGAAGCGCCGCGTCGCGGCCAGCGCGCGCTCGCGGTCGGCGGCGCTGCGGCCCAGCCGCCCCAGCATCGCGTTGAACGACCGCGCCACCGAGCGCAGCTCCGCGGGCCCGGAGTCGTCGGGCACGCGGCGGTCGAGGTCCTCGTCGTCGGCGATCGACGCGGTGACGGTCCGCAGCCGCCGCAGCGGGCGCAGGATCACCGAGGCCGTCAACCACACCAACAACCCGACGAGCACGAGGCCGCCCCCCGCGATCAGCGCCACGCGCCGCTCGAGCTGGGAGATCCGGTGCTCCAGCCCGCTCAGGCTCGACACGACCTCCAGGCGCGCGCGGCCGCCGAGGTCCGGATCGCTCAGCGTCGTGACGTAGGCGCGGTAGCGGCGACCGTCGACCGTGAACGTCGACAGCCCCCGCGGCAGGGGGCCCGACGGCGGCGGCGGCGGCCCGGCGTGGACGAGCGTCACGCGCCCCAGCCGCAGCCGCAGCGAGCTGCCGGTCGCCCGCAGCACGGCGTCCAGCCGCGGGTCGTCGGCGGGGACCTCCTGCTGGACGGCGGCGACGGCGGTCGGCCGCGTCAGCTCGGCCGTGCGCTTGAGCCGGTCGTCCAGCGCAGCGCGCTCGGAGCGGTCGATCTCGCGGAACGCGGCGGCGCCCGCGGCGGCCATCACCGCGGCCAGGACGACCAGCACGCCGAGCGTCAGGCGACCGCGAAGGCTGCGCACAGGCCGTCAGCGTCTCAGGGCCGCAGGACGAAGCCGACGCCGCGGACCGTGTGCAGGACCCGCGGCTCGCCGTCCTGCTCGAGCTTGCGCCGCACGTAGCCGACGAAGACGTCCGCCACGTTGGTGCCGGGGTCGAAGGTGTAGCCCCACACCTCCTCGTGCAGGCGGCGGCGGTCGAGGATCTCGCCCGGGTGGCGCAGGAAGAGCTGCAGCAGCTCGAACTCGCGGCGCGTGAGGTCGAGCTCCCGGGCCCCGCGGCGCGCCACGCGGGCCCGCGGGTCGAGGTGGATGTCGCCGGCCACCAGCGCCTCGTCGGCGCCCGCCGGGCGTCGGCGCAGCAGCGCGTGCAGCCGCGCGACGACCTCCTCCAGCGCGAACGGCTTGACGACGTAGTCGTCGGCCCCGGCCTGGAGGCCCGCGACGCGGTCATCGACCTCGTCGCGCGCCGACAGCACGCAGACCGGGACCTGGTCGCCGCCCGCGCGCAGCCGGCGCAGCACCTCCAGCCCGTCGAGGTCGGGCATGGAGAGGTCGAGCAGGATCACCGCCGGGTGGATCCGCGCCGCCGCCTCCAGCGCGGCGCGCCCGCCCGACGCGGGCACCACCGCGAAGCCCTCCAGCTCCAGCCCGGCGCTCACCGCGCGCCGGATCGCGGGGTCGTCGTCGACGAGCAGGACGACCGGCCCCGCGGCGGGAGCGTCAGCCACGCTGGACGACCTCGCAGTCGCGCGCGACCACGTCCCCCGCGTCGGCGACCACGCGGTCGCGGCCCGCGCCGCAGTGCACCGTGTCGACCGCGCCGTCGCGCACGTTGACGACGTCCTTGCCGACGCCGCCGTAGATGTCGTCGCTGCCCGGGCCGCCGGTGATCCGGTCGTTGCCCGCGCCGCCGACCAGCGTGTCGTTGCCCGGCCCGCCCTTGATGATGTCGTTGCCCGCGTCGCCGGCGATCGTGTCGTCGCCCGCGCCGCCGTTGAGGCGGTCGTTGCCGCCGCGCCCGAGGAGCTGGTCGTTGCCGCCGCGGCCGTTGACGACGTCGGCGCCGGCGGTCCCGGTGAGCGTGTCGGCCCGGCGCGTCCCGTTGACGGTGTCGGCCCTCGCGGCGGCCGCGAAGGCGCTCAGGAGCAGGCAGACGAGGAGCAGCGGGAGGACGGATCGGCGCATGGACATGAGGATGACGCAGCTTCCCGGCCGCTCATCGCCCGCGCGCAGCCTCTCACGATTTCCTCACGGAGCGTGAGAGCTGGGTGAGAGCACGCTGGGAAGTGGTGCGGGACCGGTGAACCTCCGTCACAGGCAGTCAACGACCTCAGGAGGACGACGTCCAATGCAGCTTCGCAAGTCCATCATCGGCGCCACCGCGGCGCTGGCCCTCGTGCCGGCGAGCAGCGCGCTGGCGGCGACGATCAGCGGTGGTCCCGGCAACGAGCGCCTGCGCGGCACCAACGCGGCCGACGTCATCGACGGCAACGCCGGCAACGACCGCATCTTCGGCCGCGGCGGCGACGACAAGCTGACCGGCGGCGAGGGCAACGACCGCGTCTTCGGCGGCGCCGGCAACGACACGATCGCCGGCGTCCAGGGCAACGACTGGCTCAACGGCGGCGCGGGCGACGACGTGATCAGCGGCGACGCCAACGGCACCGGCGACCTCACCTCCTTCGACCGCATCTACGGCGCCGCCGGCAACGACCAGCTCAAGGGCGGCGACTCGCGCGACCGCATCTACGGCGGCAGCGGCAACGACACGTCCTCGGGCGAGAACGGCAACGACCTGATGGCCGGCGGCACGGGCGACGACGTCCAGGACGGCGGCCCGGGCAACGACCGGATCTTCGCCAACCTCGGCGTCGACCACACGACCGGCGGCGACGGCAACGACGACCTGTGGGCGCTGGCCCGCGGCGACGTGCACCCGGGTCCGGGCGGCGCGGTCGACACGACCGGCGACACGCTCGACGGCGGCGCCGGCAACGACCGCTTCCACACGCGCGACGGCGAGGTCGACACGATCACCTGCGGCGACGGCCGCGACGTCGCGCTGCTCGACAACGTCGACGTGATCAGCGACGCCACGCCCGCCAACCCCAACGGCTCCTGCGAGAAGGTCGTCCGCAAGGACCCCAAGCCGTCGGAGAGCAAGTCCGAGGACGCCCAGCAGGCGCCGGCCTCGGCCAACGCCACGTCCTAGCTACCGGGAGGACGCCGGCGACGGGGCGGGGACGACCGCATGGGTCGTCTCCCCCGTCGCCACCAGCCGGTCGGCCGCGTCGCGCAGCTCCACGCGCACGTGGCCGATCCGGCTGCCGGCCTTGAGCACCTCGGCCGTCGCGCGCAGGACGGTCCCGGCCCGCGCCATCGCGATGAAGCGATAGGACGCGGCCAGGTGCGGCGGCGTGTCGCCGGGCTTGAGCGTGGTGTGCAGCGCGAAGCCCGTCGCGCTGTCCATCAGCGTCGAGAGGAAGCCGCCGTGGACGATGCCGCCGAGGTTGCGGTGGTCGTCGCCGGGGACGACCTCCATCGTCACGCGCCCCGGCTCGGCCTCGGTCACCCGGATCCCCAAGGCCACCATGAACGGATCGGCCGGCAGCGTCCCGTCGCGCACCGCGCGGACGTAGGTCAGGCCGTCGGGCGCGGGATCCGTCACGCCCGGCATCCTCGCACCTAGGATCCGGGCGATGGAGCCCGCCCTGCGCCTGGTGCCGTTCACCGCCGCCCACCTCGGCGCGCTCGCCGCGCTGGCCGAGGATCCCGACACGCTGCGCTTCACGCGGTTCCCGGATCCGCCGCAGCCGGGCTTCCCCGCCGAGTGGCTGGCGCGCTACGAGGAGGGCCGGCGCGCCGGGACGCGCGAGGCGTTCGCGATCCTCGACGCGGACGCCGACGCACACGCCGGCGCGGAGCTGCTCGGCCTGGCGCTCGCCGTCGACATCGACCGCGCCGGCGCCGAGGCCGAGCTCGGCTACGTCGTGGCGCCCGCCGCGCGCGGGCGCGGGGTGGCCACGGCGGCGCTGCGGGCGCTCACCCGCTGGGCCTTCGAGGACCAGGACCTCGCCCGGGCCACGCTGATCATCGATGCCCAGAACGCGGGCTCGCAGAAGGTCGCCGAGCGCTGCGGCTACGCGCTGGAGCGCGTCGACCGCGACGCCGAGGTCAAGCCCGGCCGGCGCTCGGACCTGCTGGTCTACGCGCGCAGCAGCGCGGCGAGCGGGGCGCCCCAGGCGTCCAGGTCGTCGGGCGGCGGGATCTTGTAGCCGATGTCGATGCCGGCGCCGATGTCGCCCGTCGCCCACTTGGCGAAGCTCTCGGCGAACCGCTCGTCGGCGATCGCGCAGGCCCCGGTCAGGCCGTCGTCGCAGCCGTAGCCGCGCGGGATCGCGGCGTCCAGCTGGGCGTCCAGCGCGGCGGGCACGAGCGCGAAGTCCACGACGTGGCCGAGCTCGTGCAGGACGAGGCGGTCGATCCCGCGCTGGCCGTAGCGGCGGGCGACCGAGCCGAGGTCGAGCATCATGGCGTAGCGGTTGCCGACCGACCCGGTCGTGCCGACGGTGCCGGCCGCGGTGGTCGCGACGTGGACGTCGACGAGGCCGTCGACCGCGTCGATGAGCGCCCGCGCGGGCGGCCGCGCGTCGGCGATCGCGGTGAGGATCGCGGTCCGGTCCGAGGGCGCGATGGCCGGGTCGAAGGAGAGCGTCGCGGCGCGCTCGGCGGCGCTGATCTGGCCCACCTGGCGGTCGCGGAGGGCGGCCGGGCGGCCGTGCTGGCGCGCGACGACGGCGGCGACGATCAGCGCGCCGACCACGGCCAGGCGCATGACATGCGTCATCGATCGATCCCCCACGCCCTCCGATATCGGCGTCGCGCGCGCTAGCTTGAAGGGGTGCCGCTGCGCGTCGACGGCCCACAGTTCGCCTACGCCCTCCATCCGCTGCCCCCTGGCCGCGTCGGCCTGCGCCGCTGGCGCTGGGAGCTGTGGCAGGGCGCGGCGCTCGTCGCCGCCGGCTGGCGGCTGAGCCCGGAGCACGCCGAGCGCGCGCTCTGCACCGCGGCG
>JAOPZD010000050.1 GCA_025964295.1 Conexibacter sp. | reverse complement strand
GGCCCGACGACGCCGTCGACGATCAGCCCGTGCGCGCGCTGGTAGGCGCGCACGGCCTTGCGGGTCTGCGGGCCGAAGACGCCGTCGGCGGCGAGCGCGAGCTTGGCCTGCACGGCGCGGGTGGTGGCGGCCGGGAGCGACGCGTTGAGCCGGGCCGCCGCGGCGCGGACGGTGCGGGTCGTGGTCGTCGCCGTGCCGGAGCCGGCCGAGCCGAGCCCGAGCGCGGCGCGGGTCTGCGGCCCGACGACGCCGTCGACGATCAGCCCGTGCGCGCGCTGGTAGGCACGGACGGCCTTGCGCGTCTGGGGACCGAGGACGCCGTCGGCGGGGACGCCGAGCGCCTGCTGCAGGGCCATCACGGCCGCGCCGCGCTGCTCGCCGCCGGTGGTGGTCGAGGTCGTCTGCGCGGCCTGCGCGGCGCCGACGATCGGGCCGGCCTGGCCGATGATCCCGGCCGCGATCAGCGCGGCGGAGATCCGGGCGGTCGCCGCCTTGGGCAGCGCGATGACGCGCGCGGCCGCCGCCTGGCGCCGGCGGTGCGAGCGGGCCAGCGAGCGCTCCCAGAACTCCGGTGCGGCGAGGTCGCGGATCCCGGGCGGGGCGGCGAAGATCGCGAATCGGTCGTCCGTGCTGATCCGGGCGTAGGCGGCGTCCATCAGGGGTGCTCCTCGTGCGTGGGTGGCGGCCTACGAGGTGAGCTGACGGGCTCGCGCGCAAGCGCTACGTCGCATGGACCGCGACGATTCGCCCCGGGACCGGCATCCGCTGCCGCTCCAAGTGGTTCCCCCGCTCCCGCCGTCCGGAGACGGTGGGACTCGGCCTGATCGAACAGTTCTGGCGATGAGAACTCGCCGCGCGCACGACAGTTGCGGTCCGCTTATGAACCTGTGGGTCGTGTGTGAGGGCTCAGCGGCGCAGGCGGTGGACGACGTGCGGCAGGCCGGCGTGGACTGCGTCGCGCTCGTGGGTCATCCCGAGGCGCTCCATGACCCCGCGCGAGGCGCTGTTGGCGGTCGTCGTCTGGGCCACGACCGCGTCGAGCTCGAGGACCTCGAAGGCGACGCGCAGCGCCTCGTGCGCCATCTCGGTCGCGTAGCCCGCGCCCCAGTGGTCGGCGTCGAGGAACCACAGCAGCTCGACCTCGGGATGGCCGGCGACGTCGGCGTGGCGCAGCCCGACGTAGCCGATCGGCTCGCCGTCGAGCAGGACCGTCCACGGCCCGAAGCCCCAGCGCTCCCAGTGGCGGATCATGTCGTCCAACATGCTCTGGGCGCGGTCGGTCGTGCGCAGGTGCGCGGGCCACGCCTCCTCGTCGACGCGGGGATCGGTGAGGATCCGCGCGAACGCCTGGGCATCGCCCTCCTCGGGCCGTCGGCCGGCCAGGTGCGCGGTCGCGACGCGGTCGATGCCGAAGTCGATGGGCATGGGATCGGAGCGTAGTCCCGGCCGTCGTTCTCAGGACGGTCACCGGCCGCTCACACGCCGGATACATCCGCGGCTCCCGGCGCGTGTGGGGTGCTCGGCATGACCACACGCCCCCTTCCCGCGCTCCTGGCCGTGGCGGCCGCGGTGCTCGCGAGCGTCGCCCCGGCGGCGGCCATCGCGGCGCCCGCGCCCTCCGGCGCGACCCTCCTCGGTCGCGCGATCCTCCCCGCCGACGCGACCGCCCCCGCACCCTTCCCGGGCGTGATCAACACCGACCCGGCGCCGGCGCCCGGCGCGACGCAGCCGGTCGGCGGCTTCTCGGCGCTGATCGACGCCGGGGGCAAGTCCACTTACTGGGCCATGCCCGACAACGGCTTCGGCACCAAGGCCAACTCGCGCTCGTTCCTGCTGCGCCTCTACAAGATCCACGCGAGCTTCCGGACCGCCAAGGGCGGCAGCGGCGCGGTGAAGGTGCTTGACGCGATCACGCTGCGCGACCCCGCCCACAGGATCCCGTTCGCGATCGTCAACGGCGCGACGAAGGAGCGGCTGCTGACCGGCGGCGACTTCGACATCGAGTCGGTCCGCCAGACCAAGCGCGGTGACTTCTGGTTCGGCGAGGAGTTCGGGCCGTTCCTGGTCCACACCGACGCCACCGGCAAGGTGCTCGACGCGCCGATCCCGACGCCCGACGTGAAGTCCCCCGACTACCCGGCCGACTTCCCCGCGCCCGTCGCGGGCGCCGCGAACCTCAACAGCTCCGCGGGCTTCGAGGGCATGGCGCTGTCGGCCGACGGCACCAAGCTCTACCCGACGCTCGAGGGAGCGGTGAAGGGCGACGACCCGCAGGTGCGCCGGATGTACGAGTTCGACCTCAAGACCAAGTCCTACACGTCGGTGCGGCGCTCCTACCGCGTCGGGACGCCCGGCGACGCCGCGACCAACGGCTACTCGGTCTCCGACCTGTATGGGTTGGACAAGACGCACCTGCTCGCGCTCGAGCGCGACAACGACCAGGGCGCCGCGGCGGCGTGGAAGCGCGCGTTCGTCGTCGACCTCGCGCAGACCGGCGGCGACGGGACGCTGGCCAAGCGCCAGACCCTCGATCTCCTCGACCTCGCCGACCCGGCCGGCATCTCGACCGTGGGTGCGCGCCCCGGCGACGTCGGCCTCGGCAACCCGTTCGCCTTCCCCTACCAGACGGTCGAGGCGATCCTGCCGACCGGCGGCGACCGCGTCGCGGTCGTCAACGACACCAACTTCGGGTCGACCGGCCGCAACCCGGGCCTGCCCGACTACTCCGACGTGATCCAGGTCGACGTGCCGACGCTGCACGACCCGGTCCTGCCGACCCAGACCTACGCGGTCATCGGCGACACGCCCTACGGCGCCGCCCAGCTCGCGAGCTTCCCCGACGACGTCAAGGCCATCAACGCCGATCCCGACGTCCGGCTGGTGATGCACCTGGGCGACATCAAGGACGGCTCGTCGCGCTGTGACACGAGCTACTTCCAGCAGATCCGCTCGGACTTCGACGCGTTCGCCGACCCGCTGGTCTACACGCCCGGCGACAACGAGTGGACCGACTGCCACCGGGCCAACAACGGCGGCTACCAGCCCGACGAGCGGCTCGACACGGTGCGGTCGCTGTTCTTCGACCGGCCGGGCCACACGCTCGGCGCCGACAAGGCGGTCGCCCACCAGCTCGCGCCGTACGTCGAGAACGTCCTCTGGAAGGACGCGAGCACGGTGTTCGGCGTGGTCGACGTGCCGGGGTCCAACAACGACCTCGCGCCGTGGTTCGACACCGCCGAGACCGACGACCAGCGCGCGCGGCAGCTCAAGGAGTACGCGGGCCGGCTGATCGCCGACATCCGCTGGGTCGACCACCTCTTCGACGCCGCCGAGCAGACGCACGCCAAGGCCGTCGTGGTCGGCATCCAGGCCGACATGTGGGACCCGGCCGCGATCGCCGCCGACCAGGTCTCGGGCTTCAAGCCGTTCGTCGAGGAGCTCGCCCAGCGCGCGCGCCGGTTCCGCAAGCCGGTGCTCCTGCTCAACGGCGACTCGCACCTGTACGAGACGGACTTCCCGCTGGCCGACCCGACGGCCACCAACAACAAGATCTACGGGATCAAGGCATCGGTGAGCAACCTGCAGCGGCTGACCGTCCAGGGCTCGACCAACCAGCCGCACGAGTGGCTGAAGCTGCGGATCGACCCCAGCTCGCCGACGGTGTTCAGCTGGCAGAACATGCCGTTCGGCGGCTGAGGGGCGGGCCGCGGCGCCGCGCGGCGCCGCGCCCTTGCCGCGCGCACGTCCAGCGTCGATGATGCCGCGGTGCTCAAGCCCCTCCAGTGGTGGTTGCCCGCGGTCCTCGTCGGCGTCGTGGCCCTTCCCGCGCCCGCGTCGGCGGCCGGATCGGGGACCGCCGACGAGCTCGAGAGCGGGCTTGGCGGGTTGGTCGCGCAGCTGTCCAGCCCGTCGGTGACGGGCGCGGCGGCGCGGGCGCGGGCCCATGCGACCAAGCGCGAGGTGATCGTCGGGGCGTTCAGCGACCAGGTCGGCGGGGTCTCGGCCGCCACGGTCATCGAGGACTTCGACTGCATCTCGCTCAACCTGCAGCGGGCGCGCAACACGGACAAGAAGCGGCTGGTGCGGGCGCGGCTCGCCGACGCGCGCACGTGCCGGTCGGACCTCGCGAGCGCCGCCGCGGCGGGCAAGGCGGCGGGCCTGGCCGGCGACCTCTTGGCGGTCGACGGCAAGCTGAAGGCCATCGCCGCGCGGGCGACGGCCGGCAGGGCCTATGGCGCGAAGGCGACCACGCTGCGCAAGCTGCAGTCGAGCATCGTCGCCCGGCGGTTCTCGGGCCAGACCCTGCACGGCGTCGCGTTCGCCGACGTCTACGACGACCTGGAGTGCGTCGACGTCAAGCTCGAGGCGGGTCGCGCCGGCGGCGCGGCTTCCTGCGCCAAGCGCCTGCTGCGGCGCGCAAAGGCGCTGGCGCCCGCCAAGGAGCCGCTGACGTTCGGCAGCGACCTGTCCGGGACGCCCGTCGCGCTGCCGGCCAGGTTCGCGCCCGACGACACCGAGTTCTGGACGCCGGCGCTGACCGTCCCAACCGACGGCACGATCACCTCGTTCCGCCTGAAGACCGGCGACAGCCCCGTCGAGCTGCCGCTGCGCTTCTCGGTCGTCCGCCCCAGCGCGGGCGGCACGGTGACCGTTGTCACGACGACCAACCCCGTGTACACGCTGTCGGCCCACGACGCCGGCACCCACTCGTACTCGACCAGCGCCCTGAGCTTCGCCTGCTGCACGGTCCGCAAGGGCGACATCGTCACCGTCGACAACTCCGGCACCACCACGTCGCACGCCTACGTCTGGTTCGCCGCCCGCGCCGACATCACCACCTCCTCCCACACCTCCGGCGGCGACAGCCAGAACGCCGGCGCCGTCTGGACGCCCATCACGCACCCGGGCTACGAGACACTGCTGCAGGTCGTGATGCAGCCGGACTGAGGCCGCAGCACCCGGATCGCCGGGAGAAGCGTCACGGCGATGCGCCGCAGGTCCGTCTCGAGATGTGCCCCGGGCGCGCGCTATCGGCGTTCGCCGTGGCGCTCCGCGCCACCGGGCGCGGGCGTCGGCCGCTCGCCTGGGCGCTCCTCGGCCTTCTTCTCCCAGTTCATGACGTCGGCCGGCATCGGCCGGATCTCGTCGGGAGCAGGCGCTGCCTGAGGGGCCGGTGGAGGCGTGCTGGGCTCGGGCTCAGCCATGCTCACGATGCTAGCGCCGCCGCCGTCGCGAGCGCAGCCGTCATGACGACCAGGCTGCCCAGGGCGCCCCGGAACCACCACCGCATCGGCGTCACGGCCTCGTTGTTTACGTCGCGCGTCGTCACCAGGCGATCGGCCAGCTCGAGGTCGACGTAGGGCTGGACCGTCAAGCCGTTGTTGTACAACCAGGTATAGGTGGCGGTAGCGTTCATGCTGAAGGCCAGCGACCTCAGGGTGAACACCAACAAGGCACAGACGAGCAGCGCCGCCGCCGCGACGAGGCCGGTGATCAACGTCAGCCAGTCCCATCCGGTGGTGGGATGCGGACCGGCGAACGCCTGCGGACCAAGCAGGCCGCCGATGACCCCTCCGGCACCGAGGATGGTGGCGGCGCGCGTGCGCATGTCGGCCACCTGCCGCTCTTGCTCGGCCAGGGCCTCCTTCGCCAGCTCGAGCATCCGCTCGGCGATCTCGGGCATCGCAGATCACGGGCTCCGGGTTCGCGAGTGAGCCGCTCAGTCGCGCCCGTAGGCGCGGATCGCGTCGTAGGCGGTCTCGAGCTCGTAGCCCTTGCGGACGAGGAAGCCGAGGGCGCGGTCGCGGTCGCGGTCGGACTCGGGGGGCGTGCGGAAGCGGCGGGAGAGGGTCGCGAGGGCGGCGTCGAACTCGGAGTGGGAGGCGCCGTCCGGCGTGGGGCCGTGGAGCGCGGCCGTGATGAGGTCGGGGTCGATGCCGGAGGCGAGGAGCTTGCGCTCGACGCGCTCGTTGCCCCAGTGGTCGAGCGTGCGGCGGTCCTCGACGAAGCGCTGGGCGAAGCGCGCGTCGTCGAGGTAGCCTTGCTCGAGGAGCTCGGCGACCGTCTGCTCGATCGTGTCCGGCTCGACGCGCTTGGACTCGAGGTGGCGCCGCACCTCGAGCACCGTGCGGTCACGGAACCCGAGGTAGCGGTAGCTGAGGTCGAGCGCGTGCTGGAGGCGCGCCTCCGGATCCAACGCACGCTCGGCCGTCGTCACGGTGCCGTCCCCCTGACCGGTGCTAGGCGGTCGCCGCCGCCGTCCGCTCGGCCTTGATCTCGCCCGTGGCGGGATCGACGCCCTCCGGCACCTCGTCGCGGTCGATCTCGGTCACCAGGTCGCGGTCGAAGGCCAGCGCCTCGTAGATCTTGGCCTCGATCTCGGCGCGGAGCTCCAGGTGCTCGTCGAGGAACTTCTTGACGTTGTTGCGCCCCTGGCCCAGGCGGTCGTCGCCGTAGGAGAAGAACGAGCCGGACTTCGACACGATGTTGTGCTCGATCCCGAGGTCCAGGATGCAGCCCGACGTCGAGATGCCGGTGCCGAACTCGATGTCGAACTCGGCCTGGCGGAACGGCGCCGCCACCTTGTTCTTGACGACCTTGACGCGCACGCGGTTGCCGACCGCCTCCGTGCCGTCCTTCAGCGTCTCGATGCGCCGGATGTCCAGGCGCTGGGAGGAGTAGAACTTCAGCGCGCGACCGCCCGGCTGCGTCTCGGGCGAGCCGAACATGACGCCGACCTTCTCGCGGATCTGGTTCGTGAAGAGGCAGAGCGTCTGCGTGCGGTTCAGGTTGCCGGCGAGCTTGCGCATCGCCTGGCTCATCATCCGCGCCTGCAGGCCGACGG
>JAOPZD010000041.1 GCA_025964295.1 Conexibacter sp. | reverse complement strand
GGCGGGCTGCGCGGCGCGGGCGCCAGCTCGCGCAGGAACTGGTCGACGGCGAACAGCCGCCCGAACCAGTGCTCGCAGACGCGGAAGGCCATCGGGACGCCGGAGTCGGCCAGGACGCGCAGCGCGGCCTGCGGGATCGCGGTGCCGTTCCAGGCGTAGACGAGATCCGGCGCGAAGTCGTCCAGCGCGCGGCGCGCGGCGCGCACCCCCGCGACCGACGCGAACGGCGCCTTCAGCGCGCCGCGCTCGTCCTGGGAGAGCAGCGGCAGCTCGCGGCGCACGCCGGCCTCCCCGGGCGGGACCTGGTCGCGCTCGTGGTCGGCGGTCAGCACGAGGACGTCGTGCTCCTCGCGCAGCCGGCTGACGACGATGGCGCACTCGCGCTCGTACCCGCCGAGCGCGATCGGCGGGTACAGCGTGGAGGTCACGAGGATCCGCACGCGCGGGCACCATAGCGGGCGTCAGCGGCTCTCCGAGCCGCCCGCTCAGCCGGGCGCACCGGCACCCTCGCCCGCGTCGGCCGCCGCCACCGCGGCGTCGAGCGCGGCGAACGCCTCCGGCTCGGTCGCGAGGTCGAACTTGCGCGCGAAGAGCTTGCGCGACGCGCGCATCGCCGGGACGTCGGCCGCGGTGATCGCCGGCGGGCTGTTGCCGGCCCAGTGCATGAAGCGCAGGTCCTCGTTGACCAGCGTGTCGCGCAGCGGCGAGGTCAGCAGCATCATCTGGAAGACGTTCTCGTCGGGCGCGAAGACGAAGCGGAAGTGGGCGGCGATGCTCGGGTGCCGGCGCAGGTACCGGACGCAGTAGGCGGTGGCCTCGGGCGTCAGGCTCCACCACGCCGAGCCCTGGTAGGGCACCGCCAGCGCGCGCGGCAGGCGGCGCGGCAGCTGGTACGGGACGCGCTCGCTGGGGAAGTACCAGCGCCGCCCGCGGATCGAGACCTGCCAGGTGAGCATCCGCGACAGGTCGCCCGTCCAGCGCCAGGTCGCGTTGCCGGCGCGGTCGGCGTCGGTGTAGGCCTCGCCGTCGCCCGCCGACCACGACAGGAACGACGCGCCGGCGTGCGCGGCGAAGAAGGCCTGGATCTCGGCCGTCGAGCGGATCGGGTAGTCCGCGCCGCTGAGCAGCACGAGGTGCGACCACGGCCGCGGCAGCGCCAGCGCCGTGCGCATCCCGTGGACGGTGGCCTGCACGATGCCCCAGCCGCCCCAGTGCACGGCGAAGCGCCGCCTGGTCAGCAGCGGCTGGATCGGCAGCCGCGCGAAGGCCTCGGCGAACGGCGCCAGGTCGGCCTTGCGGTCGACGTGGACGATGACCGTGTCCTCGTCGCTGCTGATGCGCCCGACGAGCTTGGCGACCTGCTCCGGGGCGCCGTGGGCGAGCACGAGGTAGACGAGCGCCACGGGTCAGACGTGCCGGTAGAGCTGGACGACGAAGGTGCCGAACGGGCGCCGGGCGACGAGCCGGAAGTCGCGGCGCAGGATCGCGGGCGCGACCGCGCTGACCGGCTCGGGCGTCGGATGCCAGCCCGAGCGGAAGCCGTAGCCCAGGACCCAGAGCCGTCTGGCGCCGGCCAGGCGCCGGGCGATCTCGGCCTGGGGCAGCTCGCGGGCGAAGAGGTCGCCGCGGATGACGGCGGTCTGGCTCGGGTCGAGCGCGAGGTCGCGCGGCGCGGGGCCGCCCTCGCGCTGGAGGTAGTACTGCAGCCCGACGCGCGCGAAGGCCGGCGCGTAGACGAGCTGGTCGCCGGGCCGGGTCTGCGCCGACACGTAGGCCGCGGCGCCGCGCAGGTCCTCGCCGAGCGCCGACGGGTGCGACTCGCCCGCCGTGGCGCGCAGCGCGCCGGCCAGCAGGACCACCGCCAGCACGGCGGCGGCGACGGTCCCCGCGCGGGCGCGCAGGACCGTGACCGCCACGCCGGCGACGACGCCGAAGGCCGGGACGATCCCGATCAGGTAGCGGTCGACCCACGTCTGCTGCACGGCGCAGATGAGCCCGAGCAGGACCGGCGGGATCGCGACCCAGCACAGCGGCAGCGCCAGGCGCCACGCGTCCTCGGAGGGTCGCCAGGCGGTGCGCCGCAGCGTCGCGACCAGCGCGCCGGCGACCACGAGCGCGGCCACGACGATCAGCACGAACATGGTCATGTCGCCGGCCAGCGCCTCGACCGACTGGCGCACCAGGTCGCGGCCCAGCGGCGCGACCCAGCTCGTGCGGTCGTGGTCGCCCTCGGCCATGAAGACCGCCAGCGGCAGCCAGGCGATCCCGGCGGCGACGAGGCTCGCGGCCAGCGGACCGACCGGCAGGCGCCGCCACGGGTACAGCGCCAGCGAGGCGACCTGGGCGACGACGATCAGCACGCCGAGCAGGTGCGCGTAGGGCAGCGCGGCGATCGTCAGCGCCCACAGGGCCCAGTCGCGCGGGCGCCGCGACTCCAGCGCGCGCAGCAGCAGCAGCGCGGCCAGCGCCGCCAGCAGCATCGTCAGCGCGTAGCCGCGGACCTGCTGGCCGAAGAGCACGACGAAGCCGTTGAGCGCGACGACCATCCCCGCCACTGCCGCCGCGACGTCGCCCGCCAGCCGCCGGGCGACGAGCATCGTCACCGGCACCGTGACGATCGCGAACGCCGCGCTGGGCAGGCGCAGGAAGCCGTCGCCGTGGCCGAGCCACTGCCACGGGTGCAGGATCAGGTCGAACAGCGCCATGTTGGACTCGTGATGGACGATCACGTGCCACATCGAGCCCAGCGAGCGGCCGGTGATCGTGACGCTGGCCACCTCGTCGCGCCACAGCGACTCCCGGCCGATGCCCCACAGCACGAGGACCGCCGCGACGACGGTGGGGACGGCCAACAGGGCCAGCGTGGCCTGACGCGACCGGGTCCTTTGCACCGTGTCCCTGAGCATAGACCGGTGGTCGGTCACCCGTCGCGGAGCTTCAGCGCGAAGCGGTGGAAGGCCGACCACGCCGGCTTGCGGGCGCCGTCGGCGCGGATCAGGCCGAAGGCGCCCTCGCGGTCGAACCGCGGCCGGACCGCGAGGTCGCGCAGGCGGTAGACGAAGACGGCCGCGACGCGCCCGGCGTAGCGCGCCCGGACCATGTCGAGGAAGGTCGACAGGTCGCGGGCCTGGCGCTGCTCGGACACGCAGCCGCCCTGCTGGGTGCAGGTGCTCCAGCCGATCTCGGTCACCCAGATCGGCAGCGACGCGCCGTGGTCCTTGAGCGCGACCTCGAGCTCGTCGAGCGCGTTCTCCTCCAGCCCCAGGCCGATGTTGTAGGGGTGCGCCGCGATGCCGTCGGCGCGGCGCAGGAGGTCGGGGTCGGCGGTCAGCAGGCGGCTCAGCCAGCGCTCGGCGATGCCCGGATGCCCGGCGGCGCTGGTGTCCAGCGCGACGAGGAAGCGCGCCTTCGCGCTGGCCGCGCGGCCGGCGTCGACGCCGGCGCGCACGAGCGCGGCGTAGCGGTCGGCGTCGAGCTGGTCGTCGGGCTCGGGGCCGGCGAGGTAGGGCTCGTTCCACAGCTCGAACCACGCCGGGGCGAGCCCCGCGTCGTAGCGGCGGTGCGCGCGCCAGAACGTCCCGCCGGGGCCGTAGCGGGCCACGGCGTCGCGGACGAACGCGCCGTAGGCCGCGGTGCGCGTCGGCAGGCGGCGGTTCGGCGTCACGGCCCAGGACGGCGTGTCGGAGAGCAGCGGCAGGATCCGCAGGCCGCGGGCGGCGGCGCTCGCGAAGAGGCGGTCGAACGGCGCCCAGTGGCGCGCGCCCCGGCGCGGCTCGACCAGCGACCACAGGATCTCCTCGCGCAGCCACGGCGCGCCCGCCCGGCGGATGAGGTCCTGCTCGCGGCCCATGGAGGTGCCGTAGCCCAGCGTGTTGGCGACCAGGCCCAAGCGCAGGGCGGCG
>JAOPZD010000034.1 GCA_025964295.1 Conexibacter sp. | reverse complement strand
CGCGGGCTGGGTCGCGCGCTGCTGGAGGGCGCGCTGGAGGTCGCCCGCGCTGCCGGCGCCGACCGGATCGACCTCGGCACCAGCGAGGACGACGTCGCCGCCCGCGCGCTGTATGCGTCCTGCGGCTTCACGCGCCGCGAGGGCGGCGGCCCGGACGATCCGATCATGTACGTGTACGAACGGGCGCTGTAGCGGGTAGGCCCTGGGGCGATGCCCCGCTCCCTGTGGAACGGCACGATCGCCTTCGGGGCGGTCGCCGTGCCGATCAAGCTCTACTCCGCCGTCGAGTCCAAGACGGTGCACTTCCACGAGGTGCACCTCGCGGACGGCGCGCGGATCGAGCACCGGACGTTCTGCGCCAAGGAGGACAAGGAGGTCCCCAAGGACGAGATCGTCAAGGGCTTCGAGATCCGGTCCGGGCACTACGTCGTGGTCGACAAGGAGGACATCGACGCCGCCGGCGGCACGCGGTCGCGGATCATCGACGTCGAGCGCTTCGTGCCGGTCGCCGAGATCGACCCGGTGTTCTACGAGAAGGCCTACTTCCTGGGCGCCCGGGACGAGGGCGCCGACGCGTTCCGGCTCCTGCACGACGCGCTGGAGAAGACCGGGCGCGCGGCGATCGGGCGGTTCACCTTCCACAACCGCGAGTACCTGGTGGCGATCCGCGCCTACGAGTCGGTCCTGGCGCTGCACACGATGCGCTTCGCCGACGAGCTCGTCGGCCGCGACGCCCTCGACGCGCCGCGCGCCGCGGCCAAGCCCGACAAGCGCGAGATCGACATGGCCAAGCAGCTGGTCGACTCCCTGCATGAGCCGTTTCAGCCGGACAAGCGCCACGACGAGTACCGCGCGACCGTGCTGGCCGCGATCAAGGCCAAGGCCAAGGGCAAGGAGATCGAGGCCGTCGAGGACGAGCCGGTGGAGGAGCCCGACGACCTGCTGGCCGCGCTGAAGGCGAGCCTGCGCTGATGCCCCGCTCCCTATGGTCGGGCTCGCTGAGCTTCGGCCTGGTCAACGTCCCGGTCGCGGTCTACAGCGCGGCGCGCGACCTCGACGTCCACTTCCACCAGCTGCACGCCAAGGACGGCGCGCGGATCGAGACGCGGCGGTTCTGCAGCAAGGAGGACGCGGAGGTCGCCTACGAGGACATCGGCCACGGCTACGACCTCGATGGCAAGCAGGTCGTGCTGACCGACGCCGAGCTCGAGGCGATCGCGCCGCGCAAGACGCGCACGATCGAGATCGAGGCCTTCGTCGACGCCGCCGAGATCGACCCCGTGTTCTACGACCACCCCTACTGGCTGCTGCCGACCGGCGAGTCGGCCGGGACCAAGCGCGCCTACCGCCTGCTCGTCGAGGCGCTGGGCGACACCGACCGCGTCGCGCTGGGCCGCTTCGTCCTGCGCACGAAGGAGTACCTCGTCGCCGTGCGGGTCCGCGACGGCCTGCTCTCCTTGACCACCATGCTGTTCGCCGACGAGATCCGCCCGGTCAAGGGCATCGACGGCGGCGGCCGCAAGCCCGCGGCCAAGGCGTTGACCCAGGCGGTCAAGCTCGTCGAGGCGCTGGGAACCGGCTTCGACCCGTCCGCCTACGCCGACGAGCACAACAAGCGCCTGCGCAAGATCGTCAAGGACAAGGAGAAGGGCGGCACGATCGAGGCGCCCGAGCAGGACGACGAGCCGGTGCCCGCGACCGACCTCATGGAGGCGCTGCGCAAGACGATGGAGGAGCTGGGGTCCAGGCCGAAGGGCGGCGCGAAGCAGCAGGGCGGCGGCGGCCGCAAGAAGGGCAAGGCGAAGGCGGGCGCGCGCGGGTGAGCGACGGCGGCGCGCCGCGGGCTAGGGCGCGCCGGGCTGCGGCGACGCGAGCTGGGTCGCCTTGACCTTGTCGCCGGCGCCCAGGTGGATCCGCCAGACCTGGCGGCCGGTGGCGTCCGGGAAGGGCAGGTCGTAGTCCAGCTCGGTGCCGGTCGCGCGGTCGGCGGGGCCGAGCTGGGCGATGACCTGGGTGGAGGGCTGGCCGAGGATGCGCCGGCACTGGGTCAGGCCCTCGCGCAGCTGGAGGCGGTGGTCGTAGTCAGCCGACGCCCAGCGGTCCGGGGTCACGCGGAAGGTCGAGCAGTCGACGCCCGCCGTGTCGTCCTTGCGCAGCGCGGCCATCGCGACGAAGGCCACGACCAGCAGCACGACCGCGGCGGCGGCGAAGGTCAGGCAGCCGCGGGCCGTCATGCCGCGCCTCCCGCCGTCGCCCCGTCGCCCAGCCCGTTCACGGCGCCAGCTTGACATCTGGTCCGGTCACGGGCGGTGCGGGACCAGCCCGGCCGCCAGGAACGCCTCGGCCTGCCCCGCGCCCACCTCGAGGACCGAGCGCGCACGCCGGTGCGCCGACCGCTGGCGCCGGCGCGGGACCCCGACGTCGACGCGCACGACCTCGCCGTCGCCGTCCAGCCACACCAGGTCGAGCGCGAAGCGCATCCCGAAGGTGTGGATCGAGCGGCAGCGGGGGAGGTGCAGCCCGATCTCGGGCGCCGGCGCGTCGAGCCGGGCCAGGCCGCGCAGCCGGGCGCCGGCCGTGGCGGCCTCGACGACCACGAGTCCCCCGGCGAGCTCACGCCGGGGCAGATGCGCGAGGCGCGGGGGCAGCTCCACGGTCGCCAAACCGTAGCCGGTTGACGATCGCGACTTGCTCGGGAGCCGATCCTGTTCCTAGAATCGGATGGTGACGATCGAAGGCATCGTGGTGGCCGCCATCCACAGCCGCCAAGCCCTGCTGTTCGCCTATGAGGGCGACGCCCTCCCGGAGCGCGTCGGCCATCCGCATGCGCTGTTCCTCGGCCCGACCGGCGCGGCGTGCGTCGACGTCTTCCAGGTGAGCGGCTTCACCGCCAGCGGGCCGCTGCCCGCCTGGCGCTGCTTCGCCATGGACCGGATCATCAGCGCCGAGCGGCTCGAGGCCGTGCCGTTCGCGCTGGCCCAGGGCTGGGACCCGCTGTCGGACAAGTACGCGGGCGGGATCGTCGCGATGGTCTAGCCCACCGCCTGGCCGTTGGCGAGCTTGCAGAAGACCGCGCCGAGGACGCCGCCGGCCGGGTCGGCGGTCACGTGGACCTCGACGGGCTTGCTGGCGTCGGGGCCGTAGAGGTTGACGACGAGGCCGAGGAGGTCGAGGTTCAGCGGGCCGAGCACGAGGTCGAGGACCTTGCAGCCGGGCGTCGCCGGGGCCTGGGCGGCCTGGGCGGTGACGACGGGCAGCGCGGCGCTGAAGCGGATCGCGTGCAGCGGATGGCCGTGGAGGCGGCGGTTGAGCGAGGCCGCGGCGGCCCGCGCGCCCGTGGCGCTGGACAGCTTCAGGCTCTTGGACAGCTTGCAGAACAGCGCGCCGAGCGACTCGCTGCCGCGCCCGGTGATCTTCAGGTTGATGGCGCTGGTCACCAGGTTGAGGCCGAGCAGCTGGAGGTTGAGCTGCTGCAGGTTCAGGGTCAGGACGTTGCAGCTGGCGGCCTTGGTGACCGCGAACGTCGCCTTCTGCCGCGCGGCCTGGCCGTCCAGCCGCGCCGACTGCGTCCCCAGCGCGGTCAGCCCGCTGTGGTTGACGACGAACTTCTGGATCTGGACGTCGGCCCGCAGGACGTGCGGGGCCGCCGGCGGGGCGGCCGCGGCGGCGCCCGGCAGGACGG
>JAOPZD010000033.1 GCA_025964295.1 Conexibacter sp. | reverse complement strand
GCCGTCGCGCTGGCGCTCTGCCTGGTCAGCGCCGACCGCTGGCTGCCGGACTCGCCCGCCGCCGCGACGCTGGTCACCGCCGGGGCGGCGCTCGCGGTGCTCTGCCCGTTGCTGTACGCCTCGGTCGCGCGATCGCTGTCGACGCGGCCGCTGCAGTGGCTGGGCAGCCGCTCGTTCAGCCTCTACCTGGTGCACTTCCCGATCGTGCTGGCCTGCGCCTTCGGCCTGGACCGGCCCGGCCTGCCGCTCCTCGCCGCCACCGCGATCCCCGCCTCGCTGCTCGCGGCCGAGCTCTTCCACCGCGCCGTCGAGCGTCCCTGCCACCGGCTCGCCCACGCCGCCACGGCGCAGATCGCGGCGCGCGCGCCGCACCGCCCACTGCAGCCCCAGCCGGCGTAGGAGAAAGGGCGGGGGCGGCGCCACCACGCGCCGCCCCCGCGAAGCGCGGCCCACTCGGCAGGGGGTCGCGCAGCTTGGTGCGCCCGATCACGGGCGCGAAGGTGGGTCAGGCCACGGCCGGGGCCGGCGCGTCGCCGCTGCGGGCGGCCGCGACCTGCTCGCGCGAGTCGCGCGAGGAGATCAGCACCGCGGCCAGGATCGCCGCCGTCAGCGCGAACCCCGCGCCGACCATGAACGCGGTCTGGAAGCCCTCGGTCAGCGCGACGAGCGGGTTGCGCTGACCGCCGGAGACGACGTGCTCGGTCCGGCTGTTGGCGATCGACGACAGGATCGCGAGGCCCAGCGCGCCGCCGACCTGCTGCGACGTGTTGATGAGCCCCGAGGCCAGTCCGGCCTCCTCGGGCTTGGTGCCCGTCACCGCGCCGATCGTCACCGAGACGAACGAGAAGCCGAGGCCGATCGCCGCCAGCAGCGACGGGAACAGGACGTCGCCGACGTAGCTGCCACCCGGCGCCGAGACCTGCGAGAACCACGCCAGCCCGGCCGTGATGAACAGCAGGCCGACGATCAGCGTCGGCTTGAAGCCGATCCTGGTCACCAGCTGCGAGGCCGCGCCCGCCGAGAAGATGATGAACAAGGCCAGCGGCAGGTAGGCGAGCCCGGCGTCCAGCGCGCTGTAGCCCAGCACCTGCTGCAGGTACAGCGAGATGAAGAAGAACATCGAGAACAGCGACATGCCGATCAGCAGGCCGACGACGTTCGAGCCGCGCAGGCTGCGCAGCCGGAAGATCGAGAACGGCACCAGCGGGTGGCGCGTCCGGGACTCGATCGCGGTGAAGGCGGCCAGCAGCACGAGCGAGACCGCGCCGAGCCCGAGGGTCTGCGTCGACGTCCAGCCCGCGTTGTTGGCGTCGACCAGGGCGTAGACGCCGATCGCCAGCCCCGCCGTGACCGCGATCGCGCCGCTGACGTCGAAGTGGCGCTCGCGATCGACATCGCGCGACTCGGCGAGCAGGCGCGGCGCGATCGCCGCGGCCGCCAGGCCGATCGGCACGTTGACGAACAGCACCCACTCCCAGCCGGCCCACTCGGTCAGCACGCCGCCGAGCAGCACGCCCGCCGCGCCGCCCGAGCCCGCGACCGCGCCCCAGACGCCCAGCGCCGTGTTGCGCTCGGAGCCCTCGCGGAACGTCGTCGTGACGATGCTCAGCGCGGCGGGGGAGACCAGCGCGGCGCCGAGCCCCTGCACCGCCCGCGCGATGATCAGCCACATCTCGCTCTGCGCGAAGCCGCCGGCCAGCGAGGCCAAGGCGAACAGGATCAACCCGGACATGAACAGCCGCCGGCGGCCGAGCAGGTCGGCGAGGCGCCCGCCGAGCAGCAGGAAGCCACCGAAGATCAAGGTGTAGGCGTTGACGACCCACGAGAGGTCGTCCTGCTTGAAGTCGAGGTCCTTGCCGATCGACGGCAGCGCGACGTTGACGATCGACGCGTCGAGGACGATGACGAACTGGGCCGTCGCCAGGAGGGCGAGCGCCAGCCACTTGTTGGAGTCTTGGGGAGCGGCGGAGGGAGACAAGGGGGAGATGCTCCGTTGGACCTGAGGGTATGGAGAAGCGTGTCGCTTCGGCTTTCGGGCGACAATACGGAGAACCGGTTCCGGTTGTCAAGTCGCGGCGCTACAGTGCGGACCATGAGCTCCGCGGAGCCCAAGCCACAGCGCGCCGACGCCCGTCGCAACCGCGAGCGGATCGTCGACGCGGCTCGCGAGCTGTTCGCCGAATGCGGCGCCACGACGCAGATGGACGACGTCGCGCGGCGCGCCCAGGTCGGCGTCGGGACGGTCTACCGCCACTTCCCGACCAAGGCGGAGCTGGTCGGCGAGCTGATGGCCGCGAAGTTCCGCCACCACGCCGACGTCGCGCGCCGCTGGAGCGAGGAGCCCGACGGCTGGACGGCGTTCGAGGGGTTCCTGCGCGAGACCTTCGCCGCGATGGCCACCGACGCCTCGCTGCGCCAGCGCCTCACCTGGAGCGAGGATGGCGAGGCGGTGGCGCGCGCGGAGGCCGAGCGCGGGGAGCTGGCCGAGGTCGTCGGCGCGATCATCGAGCGCGCCCAGGCCCAGGGCCGGATGCGGCCGAGCTTCACCGTCGACGACATGCCCGCGCTGATGTGCTCGGCCGGGTCGGTCATGGCCGCCCAGCAGACGACGCCGATCGTCCGCGCCGACCGCTTCCTCGAGCTGCTGATCGACGCGCTGCGCCCGGGCTGAGGCGCCGCGCCCGCGCCGCGCCGCGCCGCGGGCTACTTCTCGTGCGCGGGCCGGTACGCGTCGTCGTGCTCGTGGGCCGCGTAGAACCTCACCATCGCGCCCACGTACTCGGCGAAGCGCGGGCAGCGCAGCCCGTTGCGCCCCAGCACCTCGCCCGCCTGCGCCGTGTCGAACGTCACCGGGTGGTTGAGGTAGACGATCGACTGCCGCGGCGTCCCGCCGAACAGCTTGCGGATCGGCCCGTACTTCAGCGACCGGTCTACCACGCCGGGCGGCAGCGGCAGCTTCGGCTCGCGTCCCTTGTACTCCAGCGCGAGCAGGCGGGCCAGCTCGGCCGAGGAGACCGGCTCGGGGTCGACGAGGTGCAGCGTGTGGCCGACGGCGTCCGGGTCGCGCGAGCCGGCGGCGATCGCGCTGACCACGAAGTCGACCGGCACGACGTTGAACGACGCGTCGCCGCGCCCCACCTGCAGCAGCGCGCCCATCGGGCTCGACATGGAGCGCAGCAGGTAGTAGGGCCCGTCGAACTTCTGCGTCTCGCCGGTCTGGGAGTCGCCGACGACGATCGCGGGCCGGTAGATCGTCGTCGGGATCGCGTCCATCGACGCGCGCACGAGCACCTCGGCGGCGAACTTCGTCGACTCGTAGAAGTTCTTGAACGTCTGGCCCTCGGCGAGGTCGTCCTCGAGCACCAGGCCCGACCGCTGCCCCGCGACGTAGGCGGTCGAGATGTAGTGGTGGCGCTCAAGCCGCGGGGCGCGGCGGCAGAAGTCGATGACGTGCTGGGTGCCCTGCACGTTGACGCGCTCGGCCAGCTCGGCGCCCACCGCGAGGTCGTAGACCGCCGCGAGGTGGAAGACCTTGACGACCTCGGCGGCCAGCCGCGCGTAGGTCCGCTCGTCCAGGCCCAGCCGCGGGTCGGTGATGTCGCCGGGCTGGACGTCGACGCCGTCGGGCGCCAGCTCGCGCGCTCGCGCGACCATCCGGGGCTCGACCAGCGCGACGATCCGCGCCTCCTCGTCGTCGGCCAGCAGGCGGGGGACGAGCCGGCCGGCGAGGAAGCCGGGGAAGCCGGTGAGCAGGTGGGTCCGTGGCACGACAGCCGCAGAACCTACGCGTTCAGACGACTTCGCGGCGTCGTCCTAGTCGACGAGCCGCCGCTCCACGGCCCAGCGGCTCAGCTCGTGGCGCGTGGAGAGCTGGAGCTTGCGCAGGACCGCGCTGACGTGCGCCTCGACGGTCTTGACCGAGATCCCCAGCCGCTGGGCGATCTCCTTGTAGAGGTAGCCGCGGGCGATGTGGCGCAGGACCTCGCGCTCGCGCGGCGTGAGCTGGTCGAGCTCGGCGTCGGGCGCGCTGGGGGCGGGCGCGCCGCCACCGCCGGAGAACGCGTCGAGCACGAACCCCGCCAGCCGCGGCGAGAACACCGCGTCGTTGTCCTGGACGCGGCGCACCGCGTCGGCCAGGTCGGTGGAGGAGATCGTCTTGGTCACGTAGCCGCGGGCGCCGGCGCGGATGACCGCGATGACGTCCTCGGGGTCGTCGGAGACCGACAGCGCCAGGCAGCGCGCGTCGGGCGCCTCGGTCGCCAGCCGGCGCAGGATCTCCACGCCGCCGCCGCCGGGCAGGTGGACGTCGAGCAGGACGACGTCGGGCGCCCGGGCCACGATCTCGCGGACGGCGGCGTCGACGTCGCCGGCCTCGCCGACGATCTCCACCAGCCCCTCGAGCTCGCTGCGCACGCCCGCGCGAAAGAGCGCGTGGTCGTCGACCAGCACGACCGTCGGCAACGGCGGCGATGGGTTGGAAGAGACAGGCTCAGTCATCGATGATCAGCTCCACTTCGGTGCCCTGACCGGGCGTGCTGTGGACGGCGGCGCGCCCGCCGTGGCGGGCCATCCGGCCGATGATCGACTCGCGCACGCCGCGCCGGTCGTCCGGCACCGCGTCGGGGTCGAAGCCCTGGCCGCGGTCGCGGACGAAGACCTCGGTGCGCCCGCCGGCGACCTCCATGTACAGGGTGATCGGCTCCTCGCTGGCGCTGTGGCGCACGGCGTTGGCCAGCGCCTCGCGGGCGGCGGCGACCAGCGCGCGGTGGCGGTCGTCGAGGTCGTGGTCGCCCACCGTGATGACCTCGACCGGGACGCCGTGGGCCTCCTCGACCTCCGCGGCGGCCGCCCGCAGCGCGTCGGCCAGGCAGTCGTCGGGCCGCGCCTCCGGCGCGCCGGAGAGCCACGTGCGCAGCTCGCGCTCCTGGCGGCGGGCGAGCGTCGCGACCGCGCGCGGGTCGTCGGCGCGCTTCTGGACGAGCGCGAGCGTCTGCAGGACCGAGTCGTGCAGGTGCGCGGCGACCTCGGCGCGCTCCTGGGAGCGGATGCGCTCGTTGCGCTCCTCGGTCAGCCCGCGCACGAGGCGCAGCCAGAACGGGGCGAGCACGAGGCCGATCCCGAGGCCGACGACCACGAAGGACAGGACGAGGTCGCGCGCGCCGCTCAGCGCGCCGTTGGCCTGCAGGAAGAGCAGCCCGGCGCCGACGACGAGCGCGATGCCGAAGCCGCCGGTGTAGATGGTGCGCAGCCGCGCGGTGAGGTCGACGCGCGCGTCGGGATCCG
>JAOPZD010000026.1 GCA_025964295.1 Conexibacter sp. | reverse complement strand
CCGCGCCGGTGCGCCGTGCGCTCGGCGCCTTGGCCGCCGCCCGGCGCTTCCTCGAGCGCCACCGCCGCGTCGTCGCCGTCGTCGGCTCGCTGCTGGCCGCCGCGATCCTCGGCGCCATCCTCGCCGGCCACCGCCACGACTTCGCCACCGCCCTGTCGCGCGCCTCCATCGGCGTGCTGATCCTCGCGGCCGCCCTCCAGGTCGTCGCGCTGCTCGCCCGCACCGAGGCCTGGCACCGCACGATCGAAGCCGCCGGCGGCACCGTCGCCCGCCGCCCGCTCTACCGCGCGTCGAGCATGGGCTACGTCGGCAGCCTGCTCAACGCCCAGCTCGGCACCGTCGCCCGGATCGCCGCCCTCCGCCGCAGCAGCCCCGCCAACGCACCGGGCGTCGCGACCCTGCTCGCCGCCGAGCTTCCGATCCTCGCGATCGAAGCGGGCCTCGCCGCCCTGACCTCCGTCACGCTGATCGGCCCCCTCGGCCTCCCGTGGTGGTGCCCCATCATCTTCGTGGCCGTGATCGGCGCGATCACCTTCGCGCTGCGCCGGTTGTCCGTCCGGGCGGCGCGCCCGCTGTGGCAGGGCCTGACGATCCTCCACCGCCTCCGCGACGGCCGCCGCCTCTTCCTGTTGGTCTTGATCGCCGTCTTCGCCCAGATCGCCCGCAACTGGCTCCTGCTCCACGCCGTCGGCGTCGACGCCTCCATCTTCGACTCGATCGCCGTCCTCATCGCCATGGTCGCGATCGGCCAGCTGCCGGTCGGGCCCAGCGTTGGGGCGGGGGCGACGGTGCTCATCCTGGGGAGCGGCGGGGTCGCGGCGGCGGCGGCCGCTGGCGTGTTGGCGACGGCAACGGGGCTCGTCGGCGGTCTGTCCTTCGCGGCCTGGGCGGCGGGCGACCGCCTGTGGGCCAGGCGTCGCAGGAACGACGCGGCCGAGCCGCAGCCGGCGCCGGCGGGACCGTAGCGCGTCGTATTCAGCGGCGTGGTGACGGAGGCGGCCAAGGCTGGGCTGCCTGGCCGGCAGCCGTCAAGTCCGCGAGTCGAGCGGCTGTAGCAGTACGCGGACCCGCGGCGGCCGACGTCGCCCTGGGCCCGTCCCTCCGTCGGCGCCCCTCCGGTTGTTCCCGCGCCCACGAGTGTCGAAGACGCGTGACACGAGGGCGACGGCGGTGAGTCTCGGCTAGCTCTAGGTGAGGACGGTGTGGCTACGTCGGGTTATTCCAGACGTCGGTGGTAAGTCTCACGTTGTCGAGCGCTGGGATGCCAGTTCGATCCTGGCCCAGAACCTGGCCCGCTCTTCACGTGCCACTCACGCACGTCGATGACCGACCGCTGCCTACGTCGCACGATCGATGCCCGTGCGGTCGCTGCGGTCACGCCGCCTAAGGCGTTTGGCCGTCGACGGCTAGGGGGCTGGACTACCCGCTACGCCGCAGCCTGACGGAGAACGTCGGCGACGACCTCGCCGATGTCGCGCCCTTCACGCGTCGCGCGGTCGCTCAGGTTCGACAGCGTGGCGGGGTCGACGGAGACCTCGAGGATCGTCTCGATGTCGTCGCGTGGCGCGAGCCACCGGCCGCCGTCGGGGTCTTCCTCGATGAGGCGGTTGAGATCGTCGCTGGTCGGATCGTCGTGCATCGGTTCTCTCATCATGATGAAGGCTCAGCGCTTGGATTCATAGTCGGAGATCTGGCGAGCGTCGGAGTCCCATCCGGTCATCACGTGCCAGCGCGTGGGGTCTGCTTCGTCAGGTTGGAGCACGACCGTCAGGAATCGCGCCGCGCTCGTCGGACCGATCACGTAGATCGAGCCGGGCACGCGTGCATTGGGGTTGCCACGCACGCGGCGGTCCGCTTGCGACGACCTCCTCGACCTCGCGCGTCGTGATCCCGCGGGCCGCGAGCTTCGCGCGGGCGAGGGCGTTGAACACGAGGCGCAGGATCAGCACCGCTCGACCGTAAACGCGGGAGCGGACGGGCGCCGGGGCGAGGTCGCCGCACGTCAAGTGGTAGCCACGAGTGGTAGCCATCACCACCCGCAGGCTGGGGAATCGGCCCCCCGAAACGCCGGAAGCCCCGCAATGTGCAGGGCTTCCGTGTAAGCGGCTGAAGAGACTCGAACTCTCGACCTTCTGCATGGCAAGCAGACGCTCTAGCCAACTGAGCTACAGCCGCGTAGGGCGGCAGTCTAGCGAAGGTCGACCCCGCGATGTCGGCTCACCGGGCGTGCTTCTTCGGCGTCGGCTTCAGCGTGATCTGCACCCGGGTTCGAGCCGCGTTGGATGCCGCGTCGGACGCCTGGATGACGAGGAAGAGCTGGGCGCCCTTGCCGCGGCGCAGTGCCGAGCGCAGGTCCTTCAGCGCGAAGGAGCCGAGCTTGAGCGTGAGCTTCTGAACGCCCGTGCGCGGCGTCTTGGTCTGCAGCGCCGGCAGCGGGGCCACCCTCTGCCGGGTCTTCGAGCTCAAGCGCGTGCGCAGGTTGCCGGTCACGAACAGCTTGCAGGCCTCGTCGCACCGCGCCTTCAAGGTGATGGTCTTGGTCCGAGACGTCACCCGCAGGCGCTTGGGCGCGCCCACCAGCCGTAGGCGCGGCGCCCGCGTGTCCAGCCCGGAAGGCTTCGGCCCGAGGTCGCCCGGCGACGCCGGCTTGGCGCTTTCTGACCGCGTCGCCGCCACGACCGTCCCCGACGCCGTCGACCACGCCGCCACCGTCCGGTCCGCGCTCGAGGCGATCGAGACCGGTGTGATCCCGTCGCGCTTGCCGTAGCCGACGATCGTGTCGGCCCCGCCCGCGTCGACCGCGTGCACCGCGCCGTCGGTCGGGTTCGCGCCCAGCACCGTCACGGTCCCGCCCGGCGTCGTGGTCACCGCCGCGATCCCGCCGAACTGGCTGGTGAACGACGGCCCGACCTGCACCGGCGCGCTGAACGTCCCGCCCGGGGCGCTCTGCAGCGCCGCTCGGTACGCGCCGCCGCCGGCGATCGCGACGGCCGCGCCGCCATCGGGCGTCGGCTCCATGTTCACGTCGTAGGCGGGGCCGCTGCCCAGCGGCAGCGCCGCGCCGAAGGGCACCGAAGCGCCCGGAGCCCGGAGCGCGTACAGCGCGCCCGCCGGGTTGCCCCAGGCCGCCACGACCGTGCCGTCGCGGTCGAACGCGACCTGCGGCGCGAAGTCGTCCTGGTCGCTCGCGGCGCCCAGCGCCTGGCCCGGCTCGAACCCCGCGGCGCCCGCCGGCTTGACCGCCACCCGCGCCCGGTACTTCCCGGGCGCCCCGGCGAGCTGCCGGTAGGCCAGCGCGACGGCGCCGCCCGGACCCGTCGCGACGTCGATGAAGTCCACCGCGGCCGGCGATTCGACGACCACCGGCGCGCCGAACGTCGCGCTCCCGGCCGGCAGCGTCGCCACGCGCAGGCTGTACGAGCTCGCGCTCTCCTTGGTCCGGTAGGCCACCACGACGCTCCCGTCGTCGACGACGCCCACGCCGATCGCGTTGACCCCGGCGCCCGGCAGGTCAGCCTGGGTCAGCACGTCGCCGCCCGGCTTGACGACCGTCACATGTCCGGCGCCGCCGGACGTCCACGCCACCGCGACCGCGCCGTCGGCACCGATCGCGCTGTCCAGCCCGATCGAGCTCCCCGCCGGCGCGGTCGCCACCGGCGTGGCCGACGCGAAGACGCCGGCGACGGACCCGCTCGCCAGCAGCGCCTCGTTGCCCGAGCCGGCCACGACCAAGGACTTGCCGTTCGGCGACACGAACGCCCGCGGGGCCGACGTCGTGCCGGTCGGGCCGCCGCCCGGGATGACGTCGACCGGCGCGGACCAGTGCGGCGCGGCCGGCGCCGAGGCGGGGGACAACGATGCGAGGGCCACGACGGCGAAGGGGAGAGGACCGAGCTTCATGACCCTTGCAACGCGCCGGCAGCCCAAAGGTCTCACCCCGTCCAGGACGGCGAGCCCTCGGCGTCGTCCCACGCCGGCTCGGGATGGTCCTGCAGGTAGGCCTCGCGCCCGTCCCAGTCGAAGGCGTCGTCATCGTCCCCAGCCGGCGCGCGGCCGCCGTCGTCCCAGCCGATCCGCAGCGCGACGCCCGCCAGCAGGAGCAGCGCGCACGGCACGCCGACCAGCAGCGTGGTGATCGAGAAGCCGCCCACGTCGGCGAACACGGCGGCGACGGAGACGACCAGCGGCAGCAGGACCGTCCACCAGCGCGCGACGATCAGCCCGAACCCGAGGTGGACGACGGCCATCGCGGCCAGGAGCGGCAGCCACGGGTTGTCGGCGATCGACACCAGGAGCGCGGCGATCACGACCGCCACCGTGACGGCGTACGCGGCGACGATTCCCAGGGCCTTGAGCGGTGCCGGCACGCGTCCAAGTATCGCTCGCGCGGCGGACGGCCGGCGGCCCGAGAGGCGCCCACCGGAATCGAACCGGTGTAAACGGCTTTGCAGGCCGCTGCGTAGCCACTCCGCCAGGGCGCCGGGGTGGAATGCGGAAGGGTAGATGGTCCGCCGGTCGCGCGTCCGGTCGGAACGTGCCGGATCGTCACTGCGTGCATGGCCAACATCTACGAGCCCGACTACGACGTCGAGCACGACGGCGCCCCCTACGTCTGGCGGCGCGCCCGCCTGGGACGGGCGGTGGGCAGTGAGAACCTCGGCGCTTCGCTGTTCGCGCTGCCGCCCGGCAGCGCGACGTTCCCGCTCCACGCGCACCTGCACAACGAGGAGCTGCTCGTGGTGATCGCGGGGACGCCGACGCTCCGGACGCTGGAGGACCCGCCGGAACGCGTGCTCCGGCCCGGCGACGTCGTGGCCTTCCCGGCCGGCCGCGCCGGCGCCCACGAGCTGCGCAACGACAGCGCCGAGCCGGTCTCGCTGCTCATCGTCTCCACGATGGTCGCGCCCGAGATTAACCTCTTCCCCGACATCGGCGAGCTGTGGGTCCGCGACTACGTCCCGGGCACCGACCCGCCCGCCGGCGCCTTCGACGTCCGGGCGCCGCTGCCCGACGGCGGTTGATAGTCTCTCGGCACCCCAGGGGCGATTAGCTCAGCTGGGAGAGCGCCTGCTCGACAAGCAGGAGGTCACTGGTTCGAGCCCAGTATCGCCCATGACGAAAGGCCCCGGAAACGGGGCCTTTTTCGTTCCTTGTGGCCAATCCGTGTGGCCAATCGCAAAGCTCGAACCCTTGGCGATGGTCGAAAGGAACCTGGGGTCATCTTGTGCGGCTCGGGTAGCTCTTGAGCCGGCGGGGCGGCGGCTTCACAGGCTCCGCGCCGCCGTCTACGCTGTGTGGGTGAAGCCGCCGCGCCGCACATCGAAGACCGATCCGGTTCTCGACCGCCTCGAACGTGAGGGCCGTCTGCGGCCGGCGACGGCTGATCTGCGAGATGTCCTCGCGCGTCGCGGACCGCTGACCGGCCCGATCACCGACGCAGGCACCCGCGCGCTGCAAGAGCAGCGCGGCGATCGTGGCTGAGGCTGCCGCTGGCGTCCTGTACGCCGACACCTCAGCGCTCGTCAAACTCGTCGTTCGAGAGGCCGAGAGCGAGGCCATCGAAGCCGAGGTCGCTCGCTGGGACTTGATCGCCACTGGCGACATCGCCGCGATCGAGCTACCGCGGGCAACTGCCCGCGCTCGTGCCGATGGTCGTGCTGGCGTCGCCGACGGACGAGTTGTCCTCGAACTTCTCGCCGCGCTCAGCATCGTGCCGATGACCGACGAGGTTCGCGCGCTGGCCGCGACAATGGAACCAGTCGAGCTACGGACGCTGGATGCCATTCACCTTGCGTGTGCGGTGACGCTCGCCGAGGACTTGGCGGGCATCCTGACGTACGACCAGCGCATGGCCGACGCGGCTCGCGCGCGGGGTGTTGCTGTGGTCGCACCGAACTGACGACGGCCCGAGACCTCGCGAGCTGCTGTCAGGAGCTAGGGCGGCTGGCGGGCGGCATCTGGAAGGGGGCGCCTCCGACGACCGGAGGATCGTCCGAACTCAGAACCTCTGGGTCGTCTGCAAGCTCGGACAGGACGTTGAACGCTTCAACTGCGTTCGCCCGCATCACGAGCATCGACTTGGCTCCCTCGGCCCCGATCTGACGGAGCATTCCCTGCGGGAGGTCTTCTGCCGGGGCCTTGAGCACCCGCGACCCACCGACTGGAGTTCGGACGCTGTGTTGGATGGGCTTCAGGGGGCGGTCGGAGGGGTAGCCGAGGTCGAGGAGGTAGGCGACGTAGCGGTCGGTGGGGAGGCCGAGGAGCTGGCGGGCGCGGTCCTGGTCGCCGATGGCGGAGTGGCCGCTGCCGATGCCGCGGTCGGCGGCCTCGATCTGCATCGCCGCCGTGGCCTGGCCGAGGTCGTACTGGGCGATGCGGTTGCGGCGGTCGTCGTCGGTCTCGGGCAGGACGAGCGCGATCGTCGCGGCCGAGTCGGCGACGTGGCCGGCGCCCCGCCAGACCTTGGACAGCTCCTCGAGCTGCTCGCGGTCGGTGACGAGCACGAAGTCCCAGGGCTGCCAGTTCTGCGAGGAGGGCGAGCGCCGGCCCGCCTCCAGGATGCGGTCGAGGTCCTCCTCGGCCAGCGGCCGATCCTCGAAGCTGCGGACGTTGCGTCGCGACGTGATCGCGTCCCAGGTCTCCATGTCAGCGCTCCCGCTCGGTGGTGGCCGTCCGACTGTACGCCGCGCAGGGGTCCTGGGCGGCGCGATGAAGAAGACGATCGAGGCCATCGAGGCGCGCAACGGCGCGGCGCGGACGGCGAGCCTCAGGTGGAGGCCGGTCGCCGCTGCTCCGGTGCCCCGGCGACCCCGTGCTCGCCGAGCACCGCCGCGAGCTCGTCGAGCAGGCGCTCGTCGACGGGCATGTCGATGGGGTCGATCGCGACGGTGTGGTGGTACTGGGGGAAGTCGCGCTGCCCCCAGCCGCGCAGCTCGCTGTCGAGGCGGTGGAAGCGACCGCCGGTCGACAGGAACGTGCCGGGCTCGTAGCGGCGTGGGGAGGACGCGTCGTCGCGGTCGACCGGGCGCAGCACCCAGCCCTCCACCTTGGGCACGCGGCGCAGCGTCGACCGGCTCGCCACGGGCATCGCCGACGC
>JAOPZD010000024.1 GCA_025964295.1 Conexibacter sp. | reverse complement strand
CGCCACGGCCGCCGTGGCCGCCGAGCAGCCGGCGCCCGCGGGGCCGTGGCGCTACGTCCTGCTGCGGGAGTCGTTCACCTACCGCCACACCGACGGCGGCCGCGTCGCCGACGACCACCACGAGCAGCGGGTCGAGACGTGGGTCAGCGGCCGCTGGGACGGGCGCGAGATCGCCGCGCGCGGCCGGCGCTGGAGCACCGGGGACCCAGCGGTCGCCGCCGCCCACGGCGGCGACGGCGCCGACGCCATCGACAAGCCCCGCGACGGCGCCTACGCCTACGGCGACGGCCCGCTGGCCGGCCTCGACCCGGCCGACCTCCCGCAGGACCGCGACGGCATCGCCGCCGCGCTGCGCGCGCGCATCGCCGCCTACGCCAGGAACGCCCACGCGTCGCCCGACAGCCTCACCGCGTACTCCATCATCAACCTGCTCGTCGCCGCGCGGCTCAGCCCGCCGCAGCGCGCCGCGCTGTTTGACATCCTCGCGCGCGACCCGCATGCGCAGGACCTCGGAACGATCAAGGACGCCGAGGGTCGCGACGGCCACGGCATCGTGTTGCGCTACGACGGGCCGCAGATGCTCCTCGGCGCCGGCGCGTTCCGCGTGGTCTTCGACCCCGGGACCGCCGAGATCCGCGAGTGGTCGCTGACCCCGCCCGCGGACGAGGCCGCGAACGGCATGAGCCGGACGGAGACGATCCTGGCCGCGGGCTACGCGCCTGCGGCCGGCGAGCGGCCCTAGACGCGGGCGTTCGTGGCGCGGGCGCCTCCCGGTCGACGTGCCCGGATCCGCACGTGGGTCGAGTTGTCGTGCACTACGCCGGCCAACACGCCCCGCAACCCCGACCCGGACATCGAGGGACGACTGAACCGCGACTATCGCGGTTGAGTCGTCCCTCGACGCATCCAGGGCCGCGCCGGCGCCGCCCGCGCTAGACCCGGTCGCGCTCGGACGGGGACGCCGGGGCGGTCGCCTCCGGCGTCGCCGGCTCCCAGTCGACCTCGTGGCCGAGGCCGGCGGACTTGAGGACCTTCAGCGACAGCAGCGCGCACTTCATGCGCGTCGCGCTGATGTCGATCCCGAGCAGGTCGAGCACGAACGCGCGGTCGAGCTTGAGCAGCTCGTCGACGGGCATGCCGACGACCTCGTCGGAGGCCATCGAGGCGCTCGCCTGCGAGATCGCGCAGCCGTGGCCCTCGAAGCGGACCTCGGCGACCTTGTCGTCGTCGCCGATCTTCAGCATCACCTTGAGCGTGTCGCCGCAGAGCGGGTTGTGGTCCTCGGCCTCGAGATCCGGCGCCTCCATCGGCCCCCAGTTGTGGGGCCGCTTGTAGTGCTGGAGGATCTCCTCGCGGTACAGGTCGTCCATTTGCGCCTCCCTAGGCGAAGATGCGGCGGACTTCCGCGAGGCCGTCGACGAGCGCGTCGATCTCCTCGCGGGACGAATGGACGGCGAACGACGCGCGGGTCGTCGCCGACTCGCCCAGGTGCTGCATGAGCGGCTGGGCGCAGTGGTGGCCGGCGCGGACGCAGACGCCGCGGCGGCCGAGGATCTCGGACACGTCGTGCGGGTGGACGCCCTTGAGGGCGAACGAGACGAGCGCGCCGCGCTGCTCGGGGTCGCGCGGGCCGTGCAGCGTCACGTCGTCCTGCTCGCCGAGGCGCTCCAGCGCGTAGGCGGTCAGCTCGAGCTCGTGGGCGCGGACGTTGTCCATGCCGAGGTCGGAGAGCCAGTCGATCGCGGCGCCGAGGCCGATGACCTCAGCGATCGCCGATGTCCCCGCCTCGAAGCGCGCCGGCGGCGCGGCCCAGCGGACCTCCTCGAAGGATACGCTGGAGATCATGTGCCCGCCGCCGATCAGCGGCTCGGTGTCGAGCAGCAGGTCGTGGCGGCCGTGCAGGATGCCGACGCCCGTGGGCCCGTAGGCCTTGTGGCCGGTCCAGGCGTAGAAGTCGGCGTCGATGGCGCCGAGGTCGACCGGGATCTGCGGGACGGCCTGCGAGCCGTCGATGACCGTCACGACGCCGTGGGCCCGCGCGCGCCGGACGATCTCCGCGGCCGGGGTGATCGTCCCGACGACGTTGGAGACGTGGGCGAAGGCGAGCACCTTGGCGCCCGGCAGCAGCGCGTCGAGCGCGTCGAGGTCGAGCAGGCCCTCGCCGTCGAGCGGCACCTCGACCAGCTCGGCGCCGACCTCCTGGGCCAGCATCCACCACGGCACGAAGTTGGAGTGGTGCTCCATGCGGGTGACCAGGATCCGGTCCCCGCGGCCGACGTGGCGCCGGCCCCAGCCGTGGGCGACGACGTTGAGCGCCTCGGACGCGTTGCGGGTGAAGACGGTGTCGCGCTCGGGCCAGTTCAGGAAGCGCGCGATGCGGGTCCGCGCGCCCTCGAACAGGTCGGTCGCCTCGGCGGCCAGCGGGTAGGTCCCGCGGTGCACCGAGGCGCGGTGGTGGCGGTAGTAGTCGTCCATCGCCGCCAGGACGGCGTCCGGCGTCTGCGACGTGGCGGCGCTGTCGAGGTAGGCGACCCCCTCACGCTGGAGCGTCGGGAACTGGGCGCGGACGTCGAGCTGGGCGGTGGCGGCCATGATGGTCCTCAGGCGCCGACGCCGGCCGCTTCCTTGATGTTGGCGTAGCCCTCGGCCTCCAGCTGGGTGACGAGCTCGGGCCCGCCCTCCTTGATGATCCGGCCGTTGAACATGATCGAGACGCGGGACGGCTCGACCAGGTGCAGGATCCGCTGGTAGTGGGTGATGATCAGGACGCCCATGTCGGAGCCCTTGGCGATCGTGTTGACGCCGTTGGCGACGACGTTGAGCGCGTCGATGTCGAGGCCCGAGTCGGTCTCGTCGAGGATCGCCATCGACGGCCTCTGGAGCGCGAGCTGCAGGGTCTCCAGGCGCTTCTTCTCGCCACCGGAGAAGCCGTCGTTGAGGTAGCGGGCGGCGAACTCCTTGGGGACGTTCGTCAGCTCCATCGCGGCCTCGACGGTCTTGCGGAAGTCCTTGAGCGAGATCTCCTGCTCGCCCTTGGCCTCGCGATGGGCGTTGAGGACCATCCGCAGGTACTTGGTGATCGTCACGCCCGGGATCGCGACCGGGTACTGGAAGGCCATGAACAGGCCCGCGCGGGCGCGCTCGTCGGGGGCGGCCTCGGTGATGTCCTGGCCCTGGAAGATGATCTGGCCCTCGGTGACCTCGAGCCCGGGGTGGCCCATGATCGCGTTGGCGAGGGTCGACTTGCCGGAGCCGTTGGGGCCCATCAGCGCGTGGATCTCACCCTTGTTGACGGTGAGGTCCAAGCCCTTGAGGATCTCCTTGTCCCCAGCCTGGACGTGGAGGTTGCGGATCTCGAGTTCAGCGGCCATGAAGGTGGAAGGTCTCTCTTGGTTCTCGGGGTCAGGCGACGGCGGCGGCGTTCTGGACGGCCGTCGCGGTCTGGGTCTGGGGCGGGCGGTTGGAGAAGGCGACGAGCTCGGCGAGCGTGGTCTGGGCCAGCGCCTTGACGACGCCGCCCTGCACGCGCGTCCACAGCAGCTTGGTCGCGCAGCCGTGGCCGGAGTCGGCCTCGTGGTTGCAGACGACGCGACCGTGCGAGGACTGCCCGTCCTCGGCCACGAAGCACGTCATCGGGGCGACGCCGCCTTCGAGCGCGAGGACGACCTCGTCCATGTGGATCTCGGCGGGCTCGCGCGTCAGGCGGTAGCCGCCGTGCGCGCCGCGCGTGGCCTCGACGAGGCCGGCCTTCTTGAGGAGGGCGACGATCCGCTCGAGGTAGGCGAGGGGCAGCTCCTCCGCCTCGGCGATCGCCTTGAGCGACACCGGGGTCGGGGATCCTGCGCCGACGTGCTGGCGGCCCAGCTCCACGAGGAGCCGCACGCCGTACTCCGCCTTGGTCGTGAAGATCATCAGGGGTAATCCTACCGCGTAGGTCGGAGAACCTCGGGTTCGCCGGTCCGGCGTTCGGGCAGCGCGGTGGGATGCCCACCGCCATCGTCACCGCCGGGGACTCCGGCATCGGCCGCGCCACCGCCGTCCTGCTCGCCCGGCGCGGCTTCGACGTGGGGCTGACGTGGCGCAGCGACGAGGCAGGGGCGGAAGGGACCGCCGCCGAGATCCGGGAGGCGGGTCGCCGCGCGGAGGTGGCGCGGCTGGACCTCGGCGACGCCGCCCGCGGCCCGGATGTCGTCGGCGCGCTGGCCGACGCGCTCGGCGGCGTGGACGTGCTCGTCAACAACGCGGGGACGGGCGACGCGACGCCGTTCCTGGAGGTGGAGCTCGCGCGGTGGCGCGAGGTGCTCGAGGTCGACCTGACCGGCGCGTTCTGCTGCGCGCAGGAGGCGGCGCGGCGGATGGTCGCCGCGAGTCGCGGCGGGCGGATCGTCAACGTCACGTCGGTCCACGAGCACGTGCCGCTGCCGGGCGCGGCGGCCTACTGCGCCGCGAAGGGCGGCCTGGGCCTGCTGACCAAGGTGATGGCCTTGGAGCTCGCGCCGCACGGGATCACCGTCAACGCCGTGGCGCCCGGCGAGATCGCGACGCCGATGACCGGCAACGAGGACGTCGACCCGGAGACGATCGAGCGTCCCGCGATCCCGTTGGGGCGGCCCGGGCATGCGCAGGAGATCGCCGAGGTGGTCGCGTTCCTGGCGTCGGAGGGCGCGTCGTACGTGACGGGCGCGTCGTTCGTCGCCGACGGCGGACTGACGCTGATGGCGGCGGTGCAGGAGGGGCGCTAGGCGGTCTCGCGCGCCGCGCGGGTGCCGAGCAGGCCGGCGAAGAGCAGCAGGCCGACGCCGGAGCCGATGTCGATGACCTTCAGGAGGCGGTCGCCGATGCGGTGGCGGATCGCGGCCATGGTCAGCGAGAGCGTGGTGAACCACGTCAGCGTCCCGGTGCCGACGCCGGCGCACAGCAGGAGCGTCTGGGCGGTGCCGTCGACGTGCGAGGCGGTCGACGCCGCCGCGAACACCGCGGCCCAGCTCAGGATCGTGGAGGGGTTCGACGCGGTGGCGGCCAGCGAGGTGAGGAACGCGCGGGCCGGCGTCGCGACCTCCTCGGTCGCTTCGCCGCCGAGCCGGACCCGGAAGGCCGACCACAGCGTCCTGGCGCCCAGCAGCGCCAGCACGACCGCGCCGGTGAGCCCGAGCGCGAGCTGGAGCGCATCGATCTCCAGCAGCTTCCCCGCGCCGAGCGCGCCGAGCAGCGCATAGGTCGCATCGACCACCGCCGCCCCCGCGCCGATCGCGACACCCGTCCCGAGCGCCCCGCGGAAGACCGTGCGGATGCACAGCAGCGAGATCGGGCCGATCGCGGCGGCGACCACGAAGCCGAGGCCGAAGCCGAGTGCCGCGACGTGCATGGAGGCAGTGTCCCAGGGCAGGCAAACCGCCCGGACGCTTCAGACCGCCACGGGCTCGGGAGCCACCGCCTCGTCGCGGCGCGACGCGCTGTCGGTGCGCCGATGCCGGCGGCGGCGGGCCCGCACGGCCATGACGACGAAGTTCGCGACCAGGCCCGCGATCCCGAGGAACGACAGCAGGCGCCCGATCGCGACGGCAGGCGGGGTCGCCGCCGCGACGGTGAGCGTGCTGACCGCCGTCGCGTCGGCATCGAGTTGGACGACCGCGCGCCCCGTCTCGTTGACGCCGACGAACCGGGCACCCGACAGGCGCAGGAGCGGCCACACGCCGGCGATGTTCGTCAGGACGTAGCTGCCGGAAGGCGCCCGCACCGTGGCCGAGACGCGGCCGTCCCGGATCGCCTGAGGCCGGAAGGTCACCCGCGGGCCGCCGGAGCCGGCATCGGCGAACGCCGGCACGTGCCCCTCCGAGAAGTTGCCCACGTTCGGCGCCGACTTCGCCGTGTAGAAGCTCGGGTAGTCATGCCATTCCGCGTAGGTCGACGGATCGACATGCACGATCGACTGCCCGGCGGCGAGGACGATCGAGACTGCCGCGATCGGTGCCAGCGCCCATGTACAGGCCCGACGCGCCGCGGTTCGGCGCGCACCGAGCAGGACGAGGCCGGCCAGCACCATCCCGCTCACCATCAGGTTGATGTAGCTCTCCAGCCGGTAGGAGAACTGGATCATCGCGAACGGCCCCCACAGGAGCTCGACGTGCGTCATCACGACCACGAGGCCGGCCGCGATGGCCGCAAGCACGAGCAAGAACCGGAACCACGGATCCCGGAGGCGCGGACGGGCTGTCCCGGCGGCCACGACGATCCAGGCCATGGCGAGCACCGGCAGGGCGAAGGAGAGGTGCGGGACCGAGGCATCGGCTGTGCCGCGGTCCAACGCGAACAGCTTGGGCGCCGTCACGTACCACCCGAAGAGATGGAGGAAGTACACCCAGGTCGGGCGCATCGCCGAGACGATCGTCTGCGACTGGTACGCGACGTCTGGAAGGAGGAACCACGCGTTGACCAACAGGGTCGGGACCACCAGCGCCCCGAGCCGCGCGAGCCCGCTGAGGCGGACGCGACTCCGCGCCTCAGGGATGCAGACGAGCACCAGGGCCGTCAGCGTCGCGAGGACCGTCACACCGCACAGGAGCGTCAGGTTGTGGCTGCCGGTGAACAGCAGGCAGCTGATGGCGAGGGCCGCGGCAGGCCACGGTCGCAGCCGATCTGCCCACAGGACACTGAGCCCCGATGCCACCAGCAGCGGGAGCATCGACACCGCGACGTGCTCGGGCCAGTCCCCACGCAGGTAGAGCAGCGTGATCGCGTAGGCCGACGTGACGAACACCACGCCCGGGGCGTGCGCCGGCAGGCCGCGGATGCCGGCCTGCCGGGCGAGCCACCACCATCCGCCGTAGGACGCGGCGAAGGCGAGCAGGTAGGTCAGGACGTAGGCGTGGGCGGGAGAGCCGAGCACGATGCTCAGCGCGCCCGTGAGGACGTACAGCGTTCCGCCGTAGAAGGCGTACAACGGGGCGAAGACCGCCGTGGTGTCGTGGAGGAAGAGCGATGGGCCGCCGTGGCGCAGTGCCTCACTCTGGTGCCACATGTACCAGTAGTGCGTGTAGAAGTCCGTACCTCGACTGGAGCCACCGAAGAGCAGCGGACGCGCGAGGAGCAGGATGAGCAGTCCCGCGCCACCGGCCTGGACGAGCGCTGAGCAGCGTCGAGCGGTGATCACTTGGCGAGATTAGTCGCGAGCACCGGCCCGGCGGACGACGAGCCCATGCCAACCGGCTATGCGGCAGACTCCCGCCTGGCCATGCCGTTCCGTCGCGCCGTTGCCGTCGCCGCCGTCCTCAGCAGCTCCGCGATCGCCGCGGCCGCGCCGGCGGCCGGGCAGGCGCCCGTCCCGCCGCCGGACACCAACCCGTGCAACGACGTGGTCCTGCAGCTGAAGTGCCCGGATCTGCGGATGGCGCCGCCGACGGATCTGCGCGTCCGAAAGGTCGGCAAGGTCGTGCGGCTGCTGGCGACCAACCGGATCGTCAACGTCGGCAGCGGGCCGCTGGAGCTCCGCGCGCGGCACACGGGCAACCCGAAGACCAGCGGCTACCGGTTCGCGGAGGCGACGCAGGTCATCCGCAACCGTGCTGGGGCGCCGGTCTTCTTCCCGATGGCGGGCTCGGTCTACTGGAAGGCCATCCCGGGCCAGGGGCACTACTGGAAGTTCTGGCGGGCGGCGCGCTTCGAGCTGTGGAGCCTGAATCCCGACGGCTCACGCGCCAAGTTGCAGCGCACCGGGCCGAAGCTGTCCTACTGCCTTCGCGATCTGCGGCGGGTGCGGTCGTGGAAGCGCTCGCCGCGGCGGCGCGTCTATCCCGCGTGTAGCCAGAGCTTCGGCCGCCGGGAGCTGCGCCTCGGCGTCTCCCCCGGCTGGGCGGACATCTACCCCTCGACCTACCACGAGAACTGGATCAGCGTGACCGGCCTGCGCGGGTGCTTCGCGTTCGTGCACCGCGCCGATCCGCTCGGCGACCTCGTCGAGCAGCACGAGGACAACAACATCGGCGAGCGGGTGATCCGGCTACCGCCGCGCCAGGGCAGCGTCGCGCCGCGCGGCTGCCCTTCTGGGAGGTAGGATTCGCGGCGCATGTCGCTCGTCATCGCCCTCAGCCCGTTCAAGGCCACCTTCGGCCTTGTGGTCGTGTTCTTCGTGATCTTCCCGCTGCTCCTGCACGGCCTGATCGG